>UQRJ01000157.1 GCA_900543345.1 uncultured Sporolactobacillus sp.
GTCGGCAGCGTCAGATGTGTATAAGAGACAGGGGTAAGACCGGTCATGTGGAGGCGGTGGAAATTACCTTCAATCCTGCTATTTTTTCTTATCGGAAACTGCTGGCTATTTTCTGGCGGCAGATCGATCCGACCGATGCCGGCGGCCAGTTTCACGACCGCGGCCCGTCGTACCATACGGCAATCTTTTACCACAGCGACGAGCAGCGTTCTCAGGCGGAAGCGTCTCGCGCTGCATTGGTAAAAAGCGGTCGCTTTGCTCAACCGATTGTCACCGCAATCCTACCGGCGGGGCCGTTTTATCCGGCGGAACCCGAGCATCAGGATTATTACCGCAAGCAGCCGTTTCACTATAAACTGTATCGTCGCGGATCGGGACGTGACGATTTTATTAACGAGCACTGGCGACTGAAAAAAGATTCCGAACAGTTGAAGAAAAAGCTGACGCCGATGCAGTACCGAGTGACGCAGCGGCAAGGGACCGAACCGCCGTTTGCGAATGCGTACTGGAATAATCGTCGTGAGGGTATTTATGTCGATATTGTCTCCGGCGAAGCGCTGTTTTCGACGAAAGATCAATTTGATGCCGGCTGCGGTTGGCCGAGTTTTACCCGGCCGCTCGCGGAGAGCCGGCTCGACTATCGGCAGGACGACACGCACAGCATGATACGCACGGAGGTACGCAGCCGACTCGCCGACTCGCATCTTGGTCACGTCTTTAATGACGGTCCCGCTCCCGGCGGCCTGCGTTACTGCATTAATTCGGCGGCGCTGCGGTTTATTGCCAAAGAAGATTTGGATCGGGAAGGCTATGGGGAGTACAAATCGTGGTTTGACAGATGAAAATGCGGACCGTTTTTATCGGACGGGGTGAGTAAAGAAAACGAATGATTCCGCCGATATAATAATAGCGGCCGATAGGCCAAGACGCCCGCCGGGACCCGCTGCAAGCGGGCTACCGTCGATAAGATATGCGAATTTTTACAATATCATCTAAACGAACTAGGATAAATGTGATAAAATAGAGGAAAACATTCGAGTTACGGACTTAGATCACGGGCCAATTGTCAAGGGGGCATTTTGCAATGAAGAAAGTGGTCATTCCCGCACTTGCGGGCGGAGTTTTCCTGACGGCGGCCGGACAGAGCGCGATGGCCGCCGGCAATCAAGCGGTTGTCAGTCTTGCCGACCGCTATCAGGGAACGCCTTATTCTTATGGCGCCAGGTCTTATTCAACGGCGGCTTTCGATTGCTCATCGTTTACACAGTATATTTATAAAAAAGCGGCCGGCATTACGCTGCCGCGCACGTCGGCGGCCCAGGCAACAGTCGGGACCGCGGTAGCGAAGGCGAATCTGCAAGCGGGCGATCTGCTTTTCTTCGATACCGACGGCAACGGCAGTGTAAACCATGTCGGCATTTATATTGGCGGCGGGCGGATGATCAGTGCCGAACTGACGGTCGGCGTACATATCACCAACGTATTTGCCGGCGGCGGGTCGCAGTATTATTGGCAGAAATATTTTGTGGGTGCCCGGCGAGTGATTGGGGCTTCGTCGGGTGGCGGGGCAACGCAAAGCACGTCACAGTCGTCGACGGCGGTTCGGGCATCGGCGTCCCAGACGTCTTACACGGTGAAAAGCGGCGACAGTCTGTGGGCAATTGCCAGGAGTCACGGCCTGTCGGTGGCGAAGCTGAAGTCGCTGAACGATCTGAATTCGAATACGATCTATCCCGGGCAGAAGCTGGCGCTCTCCGGGAATGCCGGCAGCCAGGTGAAGGTCACGTCCGCGGTTTCTTCGGTCGCGCGGAAGACGGGAGGATCGGCATCCTCTTATACAATAAAAAGCGGCGACAGCCTGTGGGCAATTGCCAGGGGTCACGGTCTGTCGGTGGCGAAGCTGAAATCGCTGAACGGCCTGAAATCGAATCTGATTTATCCGGGCCAAAAACTGACTCTGTCGGGTGCGCAAGCCTCGAATCAGACAGAACAGAAAAGCAGCAAGGCCGGAGCGGATACGAATGGGTATACGGTGAAAAGCGGCGATAACCTGTGGTCGATTGCCACAATGCACGGCATCACGGTAAACAAACTGATGCGTACGAATAATCTGTCGTCGATCTTGATTTTTCCGGGTCAGAAACTGGTTATTCCCGGCTGAACCGCCCGGCGCGTTTGAACTTGCAAGGTAACCGGACGATCTTTTTCTCTTAAGGGGGAGAGGGTCGTCCGGTTTTTATTGTTATGAAACGGCATGAACGAGCATATGATGCTTGCGGGCCGGCAGCGAATGTAAACGCTGTTATATTTGCGGTAAATCATATATACTGGGATTGATGATGAAACTGTGAACAAAATAAGGTAAGTTTGTTAATAAATAAAACGTGCGTTAGACTGTTATAAAAATCACAGCTATGATAGCAAATATAAGTTAACATAAAAAATTTATGCTATAATGCTATAATGTAATGTTTCTAAATAGGGATGTCGTTTATTTGGGGGTGCCCTGATAACGAAGGGGGGACGGGAAGACCAATGATGAAATCTTTCACAGCAAAGGCGGCTGCCGTACTCTTGCCGCTGCTTATTCTGCTGAGCGGATGTTCGGAAAAGATTGTGGTATTGGATCCGCAGGGGCCGGTGGCTCGCCGGCAATATGATCTGATCGTCTGGTCGTTGATTTTGATGGGATTGATTCTGACTGTTGTGCTCATTATTTTTATCTACGTACTCATTCGCTTCGGCAAGAAAAATAGTAAAGGGTATGATCCAAATGACACGGGCAATCGCCGGCTGGAAATCGCCTGGATCAGTGTTCCGGTGCTGATTTGCGTGCTGCTGGCCGTGCCGACGGTCCGCACGCTGTTTACGTTGGACAACGCACCGAAAGCGTCGGCGGCCGGTACTGCGCAGGCGGCAAGCGAGAAGAAGGCGCTGATTATCGATGCGACGTCCGTTCAATGGAAATGGTTGTTCCGTTATCCGGATCAGAAAATCGAGACGGTTAATTATGTCGTGATTCCGGCAAACACGCCGGTCAAGTTCAGGTTGCATGCCTATGATGCGATGAATGCATTCTGGGTGCCCCAGCTCGGCGGCATGCAGTATACGATGACGGATATGCCGATGAAATTATGGCTGCAGGCGGATCATCCCGGCCGTTATGAGGGCAGAAGTTCAAATTATTCCGGCCGCGGTTTCGCGCATATGACATTTACCGTCCTGTCGAAATCCTTCGGGGACTTCCAAAGCTGGGTAAATTCAGTCAAAAGCAATAAACCGGCACTGTCACATGAAAAATATATGAAACTTTTACAACCAAATAATGTGAAACCGCAAACTTATTCCAATTATGCGACGATTGTCGCGAAAGATCTGAACAAGGCGCAGATGGATGCGCTGATGTCCGGCGAGTCGATCGACAAAGATGCAATGCATATGAACAAGAATATGAAGGGCATGGATATGGATCATGACGGGAAAGGAGGAAGCAGCCATGATTGAGTCGATTAAATCGTTTCTCGGCTGGTTTTTTGTTACCGGCGATCCGATGATTTACGGGGCGGATGTTTCCATTGTTCTCGTCTCGCTTGCCATCGTGGCGGTATTAACGTATTTAAAAAAATGGAAGTGGCTGTGGCGCGAATGGCTAACGACGGTCGATCATAAAAGGATCGGCATCATGTACATTATCGCTGCTTTGCTGATGCTGTTCCGCGGCGGCGTCGACGCGCTAATGATGCGTACGCAGCTGGCGCTGCCCGGTATGCATTTCCTTGACGCAGACCATTATAATCAGGTCTTTACGACGCACGGCACGATCATGATTATCTTCGTGGCCATGCCGTTCATTTTCGGACTGATGAATATCGCGATTCCGCTGCAGATCGGTGCCCGCGACGTCGCTTACCCATTTCTGAACGCGATCAGCTTCTGGCTGTTCTTTGCCGGGGCGCTGCTGTTTAACCTGTCGTTTGTCATCGGCGGCTCGCCCGATGCCGGCTGGTCCAGTTATGCGCCGTATGCCGGACTGGAAATGAACCCCGGCGTCGGCCAGAATTATTATTTACTCGGGGTGCAAATATCCGGGATTGGGTCACTGGCGACGGGGATCAATTTCCTTGTCACCATTCTGAAAATGCGCGCACCAGGTATGACATTGTTTAAAATGCCGATGTTTGCCTGGTCGATTTTAATTACGTCGGTGATCATCGTTTTCGCTTTCCCGGCTTTTACCGTGGCTCTGGCGCTGATGACGGTCGATCGGCTGCTCGGCGCACACTTCTTTACCATAGCGGCGGGCGGCTCACCGATGCTTTGGGCCAACTTGTTTTGGTTCTGGGGCCATCCGGAAGTTTATATTGTGCTGCTCCCGGTCTTCGGTATTTTTTCGGACGTCATTTCGACATTCGCGCATAAGCCGCTGTTCGGCTACGTCGTGATGGTCTGGTCGATGGTCGCTATATCGATTCTGAGCTTTGTGACTTGGCTGCATCATTTCTTTACAATGGGCAATACAGCGCCGGTCAATGCTTTTTTCTCGATTTCAACGATGCTGATCGCCATTCCGACCGGTGTGAAAATATTCAACTGGCTATTTACCTTGAACAAGGGGCGGATACATTTTACATCGCCGATGCTTTGGGCATTGGCCTTTATTCCGAACTTTACGATCGGCGGCATTACCGGCGTGATGCTGGCCATGGCGCCGGCCGATTATCAATATCATAACAGTTATTTCCTGGTTGCCCATTTCCACAGTACGCTGATTGCCGGGACAGTGTTCGGTATTTTCTGCGGGCTGCACTATTGGTGGCCGAAAATCTTCGGCTATTTACTTGACGAATACAAAGCCAAGTGGGCGTTCTGGGTATTCATGATTTCCTTCAATATTTGTTTCATGCCGATGTACTTCCTCGGTCTGATGGGCATGACACGGCGGATGTATACGTATCCGGCGGGCCTCGGCTGGGGGCCGATCAACTTCGTCATGACAATCGGCGCGTTCGGCATGGGCCTCGGCTTTTTACTGATGGGTTACAACATCATCTGGAGCGCCGTCCATGGCAAACGCGATACCACCGGCGATCCGTGGGACGGCCGTACGCTCGAGTGGTCGACTGCTTCCCCGGCGGCGGAATACAATTTTGCACTCATTCCGACGGTATCGACGCGCGATGCCTTTGCCAAGTACAAGGAAGATCAAAAAGCGGGCAAAACGCCGAAACGGTTGGCGCTGCAGCCGATTCATTTGCCGAACAATACCGGCATCCCGGTTATTTTCTCCGCGTTCATGTTCGTTGCCGGCTTTGGTTTCGTCTTCCAGTGGTACTGGATGGCGTTCCCCGGCGTGCTCGGCGTCATTGCCTGCATGATCGCCCGCTCGTTTGTCTATAACGATCATCACTTCATTCCGGTCGATGAAATTGAGCGGACGGAACGTGCGACGGGGAGGTTATCGTAATGGCACAATCAACGCTGAGTCTGCACCCGAATGATCCGCAAACATTGCCGATCGAATATTCGACGCAGGAAGGCGACCTGAAAATCGTCGGTTTCTGGATCTTCTTAGCCGCCGAACTGGTCCTGTTCGGCACGTTATTCGGATCCTATATTGTTTTGCAGAGCCATACGGCGGGCGGCCCGACGGCCAAACAACTATTTGCAATCGGCCCGGTGATGGCGGAAACGATTATTCTGCTGGTCAGCAGTTTTACGTGCAGTCTCGGCACACTGGAGCTGCGCCGGCATCGTGCGAAAGGATTGATTCTCTGGCTGGCCGTGACGGTTGTGCTCGGACTTGCTTTTATCGGCATGGAAATCAATGAATTTTATACCTATGCCGCGGTTGAACATGCACCAATTCAGGCCAGCGCCTTCCTGTCCGGTTTTTATACATTGCTAAGTACACACGGCCTGCACGTATCGCTCGGCATTGTTTGGGTGATCTGCATCATGATTCAGTTGGCCCGGCGCGGCATCACACCGGTGACGGCGCGGAAAGCATTCATTGCCGGCCTTTATTGGCACTTCCTCGATGTCGTCTGGATCTTCATTTTTACGGCGGTCTACCTGATAGGGATGGTGAGATAAATGCAAGAAAACGAAAATCAAGCGGTGCATATGGGTTTTCCGTGGAAACAAGTGATCGGTCTGCTGCTGTCACTCGCCCTCACCTTTCTTGCGCTCTGGGTGGCGATCGGGACCACACTGCCGCTGCAGGCGATCATTGCAATCATTGTCTCGTTGGCCGTTTTTCAGGCATTCATTCAGTTGTTCATGTTCATGCATATCACGGAAGGGACGGAACCTGTACATCAACTGATCGGCCTGTTGTTTGGCATTTACGTCGCTTTTACCGTTGTTGCCGGGACAATCTGGATTCTGTATTATGCGTTGTGATGCTGTGATTCATTGAATAGAATGGGGAAAAAGATAGGCGTAAAGTCTTGATGAAAAGCCGGAGAAAATTTGCAACATCATTTTCTCCGGCTTTTTCCCCTGTATAATTACGCCGTTCTCTGAATCGTCGGCCTTTAGATGATTGCAGTCGGCTTTTGGTTATTCCGGTTCAAAATCGCTAAAGCTCCATTGAAAAGATGAACCCTGTATTCAATCGGTCTAGCGTCGCGATCGGCATCTTTAAGTGCATTTGGGACCGTTGTTGAGCTGTTTCTTAAGGGTCTGCTTATAATTTGAAGAATCAAAGATGATCTGTTTAATTTCTTCGGCATTGGAAGCCCGCTTCACGCCGGCTAATAGATGTTCATCAGAAATAATATAAAATAATTTTTCAAAGAAGTTTCGATAAATTTTAGTTTCACTGAAGTTGATGGCAATAAGAAAGATGAGATCAACTAATTGTTTATCCCATAAAATAGGGCTTTCCAGCGAAATGGTTAAAATGATTGAATGTTTGACGAGCGAGCTTGACCCGTGAGGCACAGCAATGCCGCGGCCTAAAGACTGTCTCTTATACACATCTCCGAGCCCACGAGACCCTAAGACATCTC
>UQRJ01000158.1 GCA_900543345.1 uncultured Sporolactobacillus sp.
CGAGATGTCTTAGGGTCTCGTGGGCTCGGAGATGTGTATAAGAGACAGGTGTACTTTGCGGTAGACCAAAGCCAAGATAACTTAAACCCGATTCGATGCCGATGTTTCCTGCCAGTTCCAGTGTTAGATTGACAATGATAATCGAACTGACATTGGGAAGTAGTTCGCGGAAGATAATTTTCCAATTTGGGGTGCCAAGCGTTTTCGAAGCCGCAATATAATCAAGCTCCCGCTCGGATAGTACTTTTGAGCGGACCAACCGCGCCTGACTAGTCCAGAGAAAAAGGCTCATAATTAAGACAAATTCCCCAATCGTGTAGTTCGGCGAGATGGACACAAAGGCGATAACCAACATCAAAAACGGCAAAATCAGAAAAAAGTCGATGATCCGCATCATAATAGTGTCAATCACACCGCCGAAATAACCGGCAACTAATCCATAAATGACACCAAAGGCACCGGTAATTAACGTAATGAGCAAACCAATAGTAAATGAATTGCGCGTGCCGATAATCAACTGACCGAAAATATCCCGCCCGCCTCCGTCCGTTCCTAGCAGATGGGCAGTTGACGGCGGGTTATAAATAGCCATAAAATCGACTCTGATAATCTTACTTTGATCCAGCGCCAATGTTGTGATGTAAACGAACAACAAGATGAGTGTCAGCAGGATCAAGGAGCCAAGCGCCAGTTTATCTTTTTTTACTTCCCGGCACATGATCAAAAAGGCGGAAGGGGTCTTTACCAGTTGCTCCGTCGAAGGATTAGTCTGTGATTGCATCGCTTGATTCTCCCCCTACTCAATTCGTATTCGTGGGTCGACGGCGCTAAGAATGATGTCGGACAGCAGCGTGCCGAATAAAGCGGCAAGGCCGGAAATCATCATCAATGCCGTTACAACCGGATAGTCGCGCTGCGAAATCGATTGGATAAACAACTGACCGATTCCTGGGTAACTGAAAATTGTCTCAAGAATAACATGCCCGCCGATCAAGCCGGTGATATCGTAACCTAGAAAAGCAGCAATTGGCAAAAATGAATTACGAAGAATATGGCGCGAATATACCCTCGCCTCCGGAACACCCTTTGAACGTGCCGTCACGACAAAATCCTTTAGTTTTGTCTCGGTAATTTCATTTTTCAGAAATTGAATCGTTACCGCCGTACTGAGCAAAGCCCCCGAAAGCGTCGGCAAGACCAAATGATAGAATTTATTGGCATAGTAATCGACAGTTTCGGAATTAAGCCCGGGATCAACACTACCGCCGATCGGAAACCAGTTCAAAGTAAACGTAAAAACGAACAGCATGAATAAAGCAAAAACAAATAATGGCGTTGCATAACTAAAATATGTATAACCGGTTATAAACTTATCAAAAACCGAATTTGTCCATCGTCCGCCGGCTATTCCAAGTGGGATAGCGATCGCATAGCTGACTAAAAGAATGCAGAAAGCCAACAAAATCGTATTTTCCAAGCGTTCGCCAATCAATGTCGTAACCGATGTCTGATGAATTGCCGACATGCCGAGGTTGCCGTGAACCAATCCGCTAACCCAGTGCCAATACTGAATGGGAGCCGGATCGTTCAGCCCCAGTTTTTCTCGCTGTTCATTAGCCACCTGTTGTGTCATCTGTGGATTTGTCATAATCTGGTTAGTGATAACATCGCCGGGCATCATCTTGGCCAAAGCAAAAATTAAAATGCTCAGTACAATCAATTGCGGAATCATAATGAGAATCCGTCTCAGAATGAATCTCCACATTTTCATCACCCCATTTTTTTCAAGGCAACGCTACCGAATGCGTTGAAGAGATTGCCTTTAATGGATAAACCCGTCCGTTTTTATCGAAGAAATTGTGGTAAGCCTGGTCATACTGCTTTGCAATTTCTTTTCGGTAGCGAATCTGTCGGCTACGTTGCGTCGGATCAATATTGGGTATCGCCGCCATCAATCGCTTCGTATAGATGTGTTGTGGATTTTCATAAATATCCTGACTGCTTCCCTCCTCTACCAACCGCCCTTTGTACATAATACCGATACGATCACACATATGGCGAATAACGCCGAGGTCGTGGCTGATAAATAAATAAGTTAAATTGAATTCCTGTTGAATATCCTTCATGTAGTTCAGCACCTGCGCCTGTACCGAAACATCCAGAGCCGACACCGGTTCATCACAAATTAGCAACTTCGGCCGTAATGTCAGCGCTCGAGCGATGCCGATTCGCTGGCGCTGACCACCGGAAAACTCATACGGATACTTGAATACCGCGTCCTTACTTAAGCCCACATGTTCCATGCATACCTCGATGACGTGGCGTTCCTGTTCTCCAGCCAACTGTTCAAAATTACGCAATGGTTCAGCAATTATGTCAATAACCCGTTTACGTGGATTAAGCGAAGCATACGGATCTTGGAAAATCATCTGTACACGGCGCCGGTATTCATGAAGTTTACGGTGATTCATCGTTAAGATATTTTCTCCTGCAAACATTGCACGACCGGCCGTTGCCTTTGTCAATCGTAACAGTGTGCGGCCAGTTGTTGTTTTACCGCATCCTGACTCACCGACTAAACCGTATGTTTCTCCCTCATTTATCGAAAAGGTAATGCCGTCGACTGCTTTAACATGATCAACAACACGACGGAAAAAGCCGCCTCGAATCGGAAAGTAGACTTTGAGACTTTCAACATCAAGAAGCCCCATTAATCACACCCTCCCTTATTACTTTAGGAAAAGCAAAATGTTTGTAGCACGTACAGCGTACCAAGTGGTCCTCCTCCACTTCACGCAGTTGCGGATTTTCTTCATGTGCTTCTTTGGGAATCCAGGGAATACGCGGGGCAAACCGACAACCCATATGTGGCAAATGTTGCAGTGAAGGCACGATTCCGTGTATCACATGCAAGCGATCTCTGTCATCATTCATTGACGGAATTGAATTCAATAATGAGCGTGTGTAGGGGTGGAGCGGATGAGCAAACAGCGTAGTAATATTAGCCAATTCGACGATTTCGCCAGCATACATGACCGCGACCCGATCCGCCATCTCAGCGACAACACCGAGGTCATGAGTAATCAAAATAATACCTGAGTGCATCTGTTGTTGCAATGTTTTCAGCAAATCTATAATCTGAGCCTGAATTGTTACATCAAGCGCCGTTGTCGGTTCATCGGCAATAACTAGCTCGGGATCGCAGGCAATTGCCAGAGCAATCATCACCCGCTGACGCATGCCACCCGACAACTCATGTGGATACTGCTTTGCAACAACTTCCGGCTGGCGGATACCGACCTTGTGTAGTAATTCAATGGTTCGTCTTCGTTTATCATGTTTCTTAAAATTTGTGTGGTAATCCATACTTTCCTGGATTTGCCGTTCTATTGTCATCAGCGGATTGAGTGCAGTCAGTGAGTCTTGAAAAATCATTCCCATCCCCTTCCCGCGCAGTTTATCGAGCTGATGTCTATTCATGGTTAGTACATCTTGGCCTTGGAAAAAAACATGACCGTCCATTTTCGTCTTATCCCGATTGTGCAAGCGCATTAACGATAAAGCCAGTGCACTTTTACCACATCCTGACTCTCCGACAATTGCCAGCACTTCGTCGTTATGCACCGTTAATGACACATTGTCGACCGCCGGATAATAGTGGTCACCAATCCGGAATGAGGTCGTTAATCGATCTATTTTTAATAATGGTTCCGTCCTCGAGTTTCCCTCTAATCTCCCCATAATTTTGTCAACTCCCTTCTAAAAAAACCGCTAAAATTTTTTCATAGTTGTAAAGAGTATAAAAATATTATCCGCTTAAAATCCACCATCGTTCAATAATTATCCATTAATTAAATGACCACTTTACGGAATATTTGGGGAACAATCAGTTGAAAGAATTTTCGCTTATTTTTCAAATCACTAACTCTGTAGGATGTGGCAGCATGCATCTCATGCTGGTTGCCAGGCTTCATCGGGCCAGGTCCTTCGCTTCTCTTGATAACTCCGACAGGCTTAGTTAGAATTAATTTTAAGTTAATTATAATCTATATATGCACCTTGTCAATTATTTTTTTCCTTATTTCACCATATTCATAATCTATTTTATTGAATTTTATAGAGTAACTGTAGAGTAAAAGATTTTATGTAATACAAAGGAATCACCTATGATATCCCTTCTTGACCATAGGAGGAAGAGAATCTTAAGGTAATCTTAATTTAGCTTGTCTCCACACGATTAGTTAGAGTGACTCGTTAAAATAGATAAATTCTGTTATTCTGTTTCCATCGATTCGCTGTCTTTAAATAGTTTGCTGCTCTTATCAGCCTGATGGTTTGTTCCGACTATCTTGATGTCACTTCTGCGATTCGTAATTGAGCGTTGAACTCAAAAGTTATAAATTTCTAATTTATTCTTTTTTCCTTTTCCCCTCTTGGTCTCTGGAATGAGCTATGGTAACAACGCCTGCACTCCGTGTCCAAGATGGAGCCGCTTAAACGTGAAGGACGGGACTTATATAATGATAGAAATGATTAATCAGGAATTTTCAGAGACTCAGGTGCTGGGGTATATTGTTTGTACTTGATCGCTGTTCTTGTCCTACCAGTTCTGCATCCGTCGTCAACGACAACACCATTGCCCGGTAAACCGAAGCAGGTTGTCTGGTTGTCCTTTTTCCGGATACGATCAACTTTAGGGTCAAAGGACAATTCAAAAGTGAACACTGACTTTCTTTGCAAAGCCGGATCGAAATCGCACTTGCTTAAAAATTAACCGGCAAGCTTCCGGATACTTTTTCAAGTCCGAACAGCGTACGGACAGCATCGGCAAGCGCACCTGCATCAAAGTCGTACGTGCAGATGGATGCCACAGTTCGCTCAAACAGCCGCAAATCATACGGGCTCTTGCCGGCCAGTGTAACAAGTGGGCAAGGCGACGCTGCGGCGATACGACGGACGAGATCGCTTCGGCTGCGGTCACGTTCGATCGACCGCGTCACGACGACAACTGCCTGATAGGCCCGCTCCTTTAAACGGTCAATCAAAGCTTCTACCGCGGTGCCGGCGAGGCTAACGAATTCTGCTGGCGGATTAACGGCTTTTATGACGGCGCAAGCGGTGGAAAAGGCCGTCGCCCGATCTTCGACATTAGAGACGGTTCGGGAGGCCGCATCGATGAATAGTGTCCGTTTGTTGCAATCGAGCGGCAGTCCTTGTTGGTTTACGAGGGTAACGCCTTGCCGGCGAATGTGTGCGGCACGTTTCCGATACCGCTGCAATACATCGTCCGGCAGCGGGCGGACATTCAGCGCGTCATTCCAATCGAGGTATCGGGCTTTCAAACGACCGATCCGCTGCAACGACCTCTCCAATGCGCCGACAGCAAGTGTCCCGTCGACAACCGCCCGATACACTTTCGCCAACGTCTCCCGCTGTCTTTCATAAGTATGCGAGACCATGACCAAGTCGGCCCCTGCCTGCAACGCCATAACCGCACCGCGGGCTGTACCGAAACGGTCGGCAATCGCCCGCATTTCCAAACAGTCCGTCGTAATCACACCGCGGAAACGCAGGTGCTCGCGCAGCAGCCCGGTCAGTATATTGCGGGACAGCGTAGCCGGCACGCCGCAGCGATCCTCCAGCGCCGGAAAAAAGATATGCGCACTCATGACAACCTCCGCGCCGGCATCGATACAGTGGCGAAAGGCCGGCAACTCGATTTGTTCGAGCCTTTTCAAATCATGACGGATAATCGGCAGATCCAGATGTGAGTCCGTACCGGTATCACCGTGTCCGGGAAAATGTTTCAGCGTCGACACCGTGCCATTATCCTGCAACCCGCGCATAAATGCCGCCCCCATCGCCGCCACCGCGCGCGGATCGGAACCAAATGAACGTGTACCGATCACTGGATTCTCCGGATTATTATTTACATCGACGACCGGCGCGAGATTCCAGTTGATACCGACACTGCGCAGCTCGGCGGCCGTCATCGCGGCGACTTCATATGCATAATCCGTTTGACGTGTCGCACCAAGCAGCATCGCTCCCGGTAAAGCGACCGCGCCGGCACCGAGTCGGCGCACGGCTCCATTCTCCTGATCCGTGCAAATCAACAGCGGACGGCGATGGCCCGCATTCCTGGCTTCGGTTTGAAGTTCGACAGTCAGCCGCCGAATTTGCTGCGGATTGCTTAGATTTCTGGAAAAGAGAATAATATTGCCCACCTGATAGCGATCAATCATTTCTTTAAGTTCCGGCGTCATCTGCTCGCCGTAGAAGCCGAATACCATCAGTTGCCCGATTTGCCGCTGTACATCTTCTTTTATCATTCGCGATCCTCTCCTTAATAAAACAAGTAGGGGGCGACCCGTTTACCGAACCGGCGGCTGGCATCTTGGCATTGTTCGAAGAAATCGTTAAAACGATTGGTCAATACCATGTTTTTGAGTTTTGTCGTCCCCGCCAGCAAATCGAACATATCGTGCGTCCCTTGCCCGCGGAACTGAAAATCGCCCGGATACATCGACGCGATCAAACCGAGAACGCTGAGGCCGGTTCGGTAGCCGCGGACTGTCTTTTGATCGATAATATGTATTTGCACGCCGCGGCACAGCGTTCCCGCGTATTTTGCATAGGTAGGCACAAAACTGGTCGGCCGGGCAAGCACGCCGGGCAGCCCGAGCCCATTGAAACGGCGGGCAAGTGCGGCGCCGTCAATATATGGCGCACCAACGACCTCGAACGGGCGCGTGGTCCCCCGCCCTTCGGACAGCATCGTCCCTTCAATCAGGCACATACCCGGGTAGAGCACGGCCATATCTTCCCCGGTGGCATTCGGCGACGGCTGAACCCAGCAGAATCCGGTTTGATGATAAAACATCGACCGATCCCAACCGTTCATCGGCACAATTTGCAACGGACAGTTCAAACCAAACTCGTATTTATACACAAGGGCTGTCTCTTATACACATCTCCGAGCCCACGAGACCCTAAGACATCTC
>UQRJ01000159.1 GCA_900543345.1 uncultured Sporolactobacillus sp.
TCGTCGGCAGCGTCAGATGTGTAGAAGAGACAGCTATACATCATATCAAATAATAGGCAAAATAGCTAGTAAAGGAGTGGACATGCAATGGCAGAAGAAATAACACAAGCTGTTTCTACGGAAGAATGGCAGAAAAAAAGAGATCGCTATGTGGCAGCGGCGGTTGGAAATGGCAATCGTCATATTGCGGCAAAGGCAAAGGGCGCGGTAATAACCGATATCGATGGTCGAAAATTTATCGATTTCGCCGGAGCGATTGGTGTGCAAAATGTCGGCCATTGTCATCCCAAGGTCGTAGAAGCCGTAAAAAAACAGTTGGATGATTATATTCATCCCGGTTTTAATGTCATTATGTATCCTTCTTATATCGCACTATGTGAGAAATTATGTCAAATTACTCCGGGCACCTTCGCTAAAAAAGCACTCTTGTTAAATTCCGGAGCAGAGGCTGTTGAGAACGCTGTGAAGATTGCTCGTCGTTTTACCGGACGCCATGCTGTTGTATCTTTTGAACGAGCATTTCATGGCAGAACCAATTTAACGATGAGCCTGACCAGCAAAGTGAAACCCTATAAATTTGGTTTCGGTCCTTTTACATCGGAAGTCTATCATGCACCTTATCCCTATTATTATCGCAGACCGGAGGGATTGAGTAAGGAAGAGTATGATGATCAGGTCATTGCGCAATTCGAAGATTTCTTCGTTAGTGCCGTTGCTCCTGAATCAACCGCCTGCATCATCATGGAACCGGTGCAGGGCGAGGGCGGTTTTATCATTCCGTCAAAGAAGTTTGTGCAATTTGTTCGCGATTTTTGCGACCGTTACGGAATTGTATTGATTGCCGACGAGATTCAATCCGGATTTGCACGGACGGGTAAACTGTTTGCCATCGAAAATTTTGCGGTTGTTCCGGATTTGATGACCGTTTCCAAATCACTGGCTGCGGGTTTTCCACTTAGCGGTGTCATTGGTAAAGCGGAGATGATCGATGCTTGCGATATAAAAGGTTCGTTGGGCGGGACCTATTGTGGGAGCCCAATTGCCTGCACGGCCGCTTTGGAAGTGATTCAAATTATCAAAGCAGAGCATCTGACCGATCAGGCAGAAAAAATTGGTGCCGTCATTGAACACAGAGCCAGGAACTGGGCGCAAAGATTTGATTTTGTCGGTGATGTTCGCCGCCTCGGTGCAATGGCCGCCGTCGAATTTGTGGAAGATCGAGTCAGCAAAACACCGGATAGCAAGCGGACCGGACAATTGGTCAAATATGCGAATGGCCATGGACTATTGCTGCTGAGTGCAGGGATGTACGGGAACTGTATTCGTTTTTTATCGCCGTTGACCATTAGCGAAGAAGAGTTAAATAAAGGATTGGACATTATTGAAGCAGGTTTGCAAGGGTTATAATAATCTGATTATTAGATATGTTCAAATTGTCTTATATTTGCTAAGATATAAATTATATTATTCTCAACCTTTGATTTTGCAAAGGAGATGATTTTCATTGCAAATTAAGAAATGGTTCATTCCGCTGTTCGCTCTTTTACTCATTGTCGGTATTTTAGCGGGATGCGGCGCAAGCAATTCCGCCAGCTCATCGTCGAACAGTGCTTCCGATCATTCAACCGACACCTTGGCCGCCGCCAAGAAAAAAGGCGTGTTAGTTGTCGCTTCTTCTAATGATGCACCGTTTGCTTTTATCGATCGAAACACCCATAAGTTTTCCGGTATCGATGCCGATATCATTACCGAAATTGCGAAACGACTGGGTATTCCCAAAGTGGAAATGAAAGAAGTAAAGTTTGAGAACTTGCTCGTTGAATTAAATAATAAGGGTGTCGACCTGGTGACGGACGCGATGTATATCACGCCGCAACGTGAAAAAATTGCTAAGTTTACGGACATCTGGTATACAGAAGGCGAAGCGCTCGTCGTTCCGAAGCGTTCATCGATTAAAAATCTGGCTGATTTGAAAACAAAAACGGTCGGTGCCCAAAAGGGAACGGCATTCTATGATCTGGCCAATAAACTCTATAAACAAAATAAAATAAAACAATTAACGATTTTCGGTTCCCAATCGGATCTCTTAATGGCGGCCAACACCGGAAAGGTAGATGCGGTGATTACCGACGGTGCCGTAGCTTCATACAGCCTGAAAACAAACAAATCGCTGAATTTAAAACTCGTTTCTCCCTACAAGCCGCAAGCATCGGGAAATATCGGTGCGGCAGCGAGAAAGAACGATAGCAAACTGGTAAAAGCAATCGACAAGCAATTATTAATACTAAAGAAGAACGGCTTTATTAAAAAGACACTGAAAAAATATGGCATGCCCGATAATTACTATGTACCTGCCGATCAGAGTAAATGACACCTGTGGGAATACGAGTTATTGTTCGATTTTGGGGCAATAACTTTACTTTTATTATTAAAATTAAGGTGTGTGGGTTTTATGGATATACTAAGAAATCTCGATTTTTCAACGGCTTTGCATCAGTTAACCCCGCAACTGTTGCAGGGCGGCTGGATTGCTTTACAGGCAACAATCGGCGGTTTTCTGCTTGCCATTATTTTAGGTGTCTTCATTGCCGCCGGCAGGCTTGCAAAGTCAAAGTTGCTGCGAGGCATTCTACTGGCATTTTTGGAAATCATCAGAGGAACGCCGTTGCTCGTACAGCTTGTTTATATGTTTTATGTGGTGCCCCTGTTGATCTCGATCGTGATTCAACTCTGGGTCTCGGGTTATCAGTATCATATTAATCCGCTCGCGGCAGGAATCTTAGGCCTTGGTATCAATTACGGCTGTTATTTATCCGAGGTGGTGCGGGCGTCCATTCTTGCTGTTAATAAAGGCCAGACGGAAGCTGCATTGGCACTGGGTTATACTCACAGGCAGGCACTTTGGTCAATCGTCATCCCCCAAGCCATTCGCAACAGCATTCCCGTTTTTGGCAATTATTTAATCATGATGATTAAGGATACGTCGCTGCTTGCTTTTATAACGGTGAATGAATTATTACTACGCACACAAGCATATGCTTCGCAAACCTTCCTGACTATCGAGTCTTATACCCTATTGGCGATCGCTTATTTAATCATTAGCCTTCCTTTATCGCAAATCGTTCGTTTGACCGAAAAGAGGTTATCCAAACATGCCTAAAACAATGATTGAGGTCGACAATGTGCATAAATCTTTTGGTAAAAATGAAATTTTGAAGGGCATTAACTTTTTAGTTGAACAGGGAGAGAAAATTGTCATTATCGGACCGTCCGGTTCCGGGAAATCGACATTGCTTCGCTGTCTTAATTGTCTTGAATTGCCAACTTCCGGAACGATAAAGATTGACGGAGAGACTTTTTATAATGCGAAAGGGAAATACAATGAAAAACGCATTGCCGAGCAACGGACGGAAATAGGCATGGTATTTCAAAGTTTTAATCTTTTTCCAATGATGACGGCCATTGAAAATGTGATGGCCGCTCAAGTGAAAATTCGTAAAAAATCCAAAGAAGAAGCGAAAAAAACAGCCGAATTATATCTTCAGAAAGTTGGATTGAGTGAACGAATGAACCATTATCCAAGTCAGCTGTCGGGCGGTCAGCAGCAACGGGTAGCGATTGCCCGGGCGTTGGCGATGGAACCGAAAATGATGCTCTTTGATGAAGCGACTTCCGCCCTGGATCCGGAATTGGTCGGAGAGGTCCTGAAAGTTATTCGCGAGTTGGCGGACGAAGGCATGACGATGGTTATTGTCACCCATGAGATGCGTTTTGCCGAAGAAGTCGGCGATCGGATTATTTTTATGGATCAGGGCGTCATTGTTGAAGAAGGCAAACCTGAAGATCTTTTTTATCATCCGGAACATAAGCGGACAAAAGAATTCATTGACAGAGTCATGCATCCGGAAAACTTGCAAGAAGCTATGAAGCTTGGCCAATAAACGACGCAATATGCATTTTACAATTCGGACTTACCCGGCCGATTCATGATTTTCGTGAAGGTTTGATTCGATTGGACATGAAACGATATGATCGGTTTGTCATTCGTTTGCTGCAATACGGCATTCGTTTTACACCGAAAAGAGGGAGAATTTATCTCAGTACACGACATACGCCGAAAGATATTGATCAAACGCTGGGGGCTGTTGAAAAGGTATTTAGTGAATTTTGTGCCGGTAAAGAAGAACAATAACGGCCACCTCTTTAATATCATTTTTCCAATTAATTAAAGAAAAATTCCGAGTTAAACAAATTCAGAAATGCTTAAGCTGCCCCGGCCGTCGACTTCCAGCTGCGGAGCCTGTGTCCGTTATCATCGGCTAAGCCGAGATCTCTTCTTCCCGCATACGTTTTTCGATAATGGAAAAACTGATAGAAACAGAAGGGATGATGATCATATGAAACGAACCTCGCTCTGGCTGCAGTCGACCGAGTTGCCGCTGTTTCCGACACTCGACAAAGATATTGAAACGGATGTGTTGGTCGTGGGCGGCGGGATCACAGGCATTACGACGGCCTTTCTTTTAGCGAGAGAAGGGGTCCGGACGGTGCTGATCGAAGCCGATCAATTGGCGAGCGGGACAACCGGGCGGACGACGGCCAAGATCACGGCTCAGCACGGACTGATTTACAATAAATTGATCGCCCATGTCGGAGCGGAGCAGACTGCTGTATACTATCAAGCGAATCGCGATGCGATGCGCCGCATCGAGCAATTGATTAAGGAGCACAAGATTCGCTGTGCGTTTCAGAAAAAGCCCGCTGTCCTCTATGCGACGGCGCCTCGCGATGCCCGTTTGTTGGAAAAAGAAATGGCGGCTTACGATCAGCTCGGCGTTCCCGGTTACCTGCAGAATGATATCTCGCTGCCGCTGTCGGTCATCAATGCGCTGGTAATGCCGGATCAGGCACAATTCCATCCGCTGGCCTATCTCCGTTTTCTGATTGAGCAACTGGTGGAAAGCGGTGTACCGATCTATGAGCATACGCGTGCGGTGTCGATTGAATCGGCTGCCTCGCCGGCAGTGCGGACCGACCGCGGCAGGCGGATTCGAGCGCGTAATGTACTGATTTGTTCGCATTTTCCCTTTTACGATCCACGTTTTTATTTTGCCCGCATGGTTCCCGAACAATCTTATCTGATTGCCTGCCGGACAGGCAGCGAACTGCCGGGCATGTACCTTAGTGCCGGTGAGCCGAAACGTTCGCTCCGGGATCTCAACTTATCCGGGAAGCGGTATGTCCTTGTCGGCGGTGAGAATCATAAAACGGGCCGCGGGGAAGATGCGGCCGTTCATTTTCAGCGGCTGATCGGTTTTGCCAATGCTGTGCTCGGTGAAAACAGCGTTGTCGCCCGCTGGTCCGCTCAAGATTATACGACGCTGGACGATGTTCCGTACATTGGCCATGTGTCGGCGAATGAACCGCATATTTATCTAGCGGCGGGTTTTCGTAAGTGGGGCATGTCGACCGCCATGCTGGCCGCCGAATTACTGACGGATGCGGTTGCGGGACGCGAAAATCCCGCCCGGGACCTTTTCAGTCCGTCACGATTTGAAGCCGATCCGATGATCAGACAATTTCTGATTGAAAATAGCAAAATCGCCGGCCATTTTATTAAAGGTAAAATAGATAAAGGCTCCCGATCGATTGCCGATCTCGGTAACAGTCAGGGCGCCATTGTCTCGCTGGATGGAAAACGTGCGGCTGTCTACAGAGATGCAGATGGCACGCTCACGATTCTTGACGCCACTTGCCCGCATCTCGGCTGCGGAGTAAACTGGAATCAAGGCGAACGGACGTGGGATTGCCCGTGCCACGGTTCCCGCTTCCGCGCCACCGGCGAAGTCATCGCCGGTCCCGCGCAGCAGGCACTGCGCCGGATCTATTCCGAAAAAAAACAGACTCCGCAGTGAGGAGGAGAGTTCGTTGGGATTTATTGAAAGTCTGGCGGAAGAAAAAATCCAGCAAGGTCTGCGGGACGGTGCATTCGATAACCTCCCCGGGAAAGGCCGGCCGCTTGAGATGGAGCGGCTTTCATCTGTTCCAGCGGACTTGCGCATCGGCTACAAGGTGCTGAAGAACGCCGGCTATTTGCCACAAGAGCTGCAACTGCACAAAGAAATTGTAACGCTGGGCGATCTGCTTCGCTGTTGCACGGATGACGGCGAACGAAAACAATTAACACGTCGATTAAACGAAAAGAAATTGCGTTTCGATCAGTTGATGGAGAAACGAAAACTCAATCGCCGGGGGATTTTTCAGCGTTATCGCCGCCGGATAGTCGATAAGTTGCATTTATAAATCCCCGCTCATGTGAAACCATACCTTTCAATTGCCCCCAATGCGTGAGAAAAAATCAGAGGGAAGTAGGGCAGGCGCCTGTCCTACTTCTATTTTTGCTTCCGACTTTTGTACGCCGGGCTGTCGGCGTTGCCTGGACACGCTGGCTTTTTTACGCGCCAGAGTGCTTTTTGATGGCCTTATAACCGATAATTTTTGCGGCCATCGACCTGCGGCTTTAAAACTGTGTCCTGAAGAGAATCGAAATCCCGCTCTAAAGATTGAGAAATAGGACTTTGCCATGTTTTCCGATCGGGGCATTGATTA
Organism: uncultured Sporolactobacillus sp.; assembly: GCA_900543345.1. Classification (GTDB taxonomy): domain Bacteria; phylum Bacillota; class Bacilli; order Bacillales; family Sporolactobacillaceae; genus Sporolactobacillus. The sequence goes on from UQRJ01000159.1 coordinate 6,610, forward strand.
TTTAAATGCTGGCTTAGATAAAATACTATTGTTGTCCATCGCTTCTTCCTTTCATGCGGCTCCCCTTATAGTTTTTAAATCTCAAGTACTCCAGACGAGTAGCTGAAAACGTCCCTGGCTGGATTAAGTCGTTCGGCCGCCGCTCCGATCTTGAAGCGTTTCTTCACCGCCGACTTATTTTTTTATCCATTGGAAACTGCACATCAGACACTTGTGAACCTTATCTGTAAATGATTGTGCTTCGTTTAAAGGATGCTTAATGAGTCATTTTTAAGTTATTTAAAAACGTATAGTAATCATCCTGTCTCTTATACACATCTCCGAGCCCACGAGACCCTAAGACATCTC
>UQRJ01000160.1 GCA_900543345.1 uncultured Sporolactobacillus sp.
GCTCGGAGATGTGTATAAGAGACAGACATGCCGTGCTCGTCGTCGGCGAACACGATCGAATCGTCATTAGTCACGAATCCTTCTCACGAGCAGTTTTTGCCGAGGGGGCCATTAAGGCCATAAACTTTATTTATAATAAGGCTGGTTATTATGAAATGAAAGATGTGCTTAATCTACAAAAAATACTTTGGGAATACACACATAAAAATGGTCAATTTGCCAGCGAAAGATAAATTTCCGCCGTTCTTAACGCTACACGTCCGAGGTGGGAAGGGATGACAAGTTAGCAATGGTATGAGGTATGCCCGGTCCCCCGGGCTTTTCACTTTTATACCCTTTCGCTTGCCGGCATCCTTCTGCACCCCGGGAACGATACCCGGTAATAAGGCAGATGATCCTGACTAACCGCTGAGCGTAACGAAAAACAAAATCGAAAAAGCGGCTCACGCCACAGCCTCGCCATGCGCCCATCGGTATGCCCATGGAAACAGATGTCGGTTTAAAAACGATCATGTACCGTCCCGAATATAAAAATCTGCCTACATGTCGCGCAGAAAATGAAAAAGAACACTTCTCACAGGGTGACATTCTACCTGAGAAATGTTCTGAAAAGAAAGCTCGCCGAGACAGAATGAGGAACATTTGCTGTTTTTGCGGTTTTTCAGGGAGTACAAAGGCTTAAAAATGCCTTGGCATTACTTCATTTTGCTCATCATGTCCATCATCGAGCTCATCATTTCATCGCATTGGTGCATACAGCTCATCATGTCATCCATGTTCATATTCATGTCTTTCATCATATCTTTATCCATGCCCGACATTCGTTCCATCATCATATGCATGCATTTCATCTCACACATCATTTTTTCCATTTCCATCTGCATCATCATATTCATCTGCGTCATCATCGCTTTGCTCATCATGTCCGTTTTTTCCATTATAAAACCCTCCATTTTTAGTATTGCGGGAAGTCATCTCGTTATCCCCCGCTTCTTTAATTTACTATGAAAAGCGGACAAGTACAAAGGGGTGCCCCAAAAATAGGCACGCCAAAAGAGCGTGATTTTCCGTCACCACGCCATTTCTTTCCATTTTATTCATCAAAAGATTTTATCAATTCTTTAATGGCAGATACGTGAACCGTCGCCCCTCAGGGCATCAATCGCCCTTTCCAGTTCAATCCGCCGTCTTTTTAAAGCCAGAAGACGAGCGCTTACCCGATCCGTCATTTTCAATTCTTTGTTGTTAAGCCGACGATAAAGCCTTAAGATCGTCCGATTGACTGCAACAAATAATTGTTGCAAATTCTGCCGCTTGGCAGATAACTCCGAATCGGTGCCATTTTGCAAATCGGCCAGCTTCCGCAGAATATCCCGCTGCCATTCGTTATCTTTTAGCTCACTGGCGTAGCGATAAAGGTCCAGGTAATTATCAATCTGTGCATATTTAACCGCGTTCATCACATCAAATCCCTTCTTATCTCATTCCGGAATTAGCACAGTGCTTCTTGAAGCCCGTTGCTGAGTGTTCATCGGGCCGGTCCCTTCCACTCTCTCGATAAGAATCGTACGACAGCTCTTCATATAAAATGAAAAGCGATTACTTTTCTTTTATCGAAAACAAGAAAAATAATCACCTTAGCCGTTCAGCTTATTTTTCTTATCTCCCAGAATCACTCTGCTGGAATTAACACCATGCATGTCTTTTCATGCTGGTTGTCGGACTTCATCGGGCCAGTCCCTCCGTCGCTCTTGATAAGATCTTTATCCAATTAATTGTATTTTATCTTGCACCGAAGCCGCTGTCAACTATTTTATCGTAAATCTGCCAAACAAAATGGTTCACTGCAGGACTGGTCGGTGTTTTCCAATCAAGAAAGAGGCGTTGCTCCCGACTGACGTTTCTTGATCGCCCGACGCCCTGAGCCGCATAATTTACATCCGGCCGGCGCGTCCCTCAGTTGCTTAACCGATTGGCTCCGTCGTCCGTATGCAAAACGACATATGCTTTCCGATACGTTCTGATAATTCGTCTGGCATACGGGACCAGCAATACTCCCTGGCGCGAGAGGCTGGTGCCGCGACCCCTGCGAATAAACAGATTGACTTCCAATTCTTTTTCCAATGCCCTGATTCGCATTGAAACCGTCGGCTGAGAAAGAAAAAGGTGCTCCGAAGCAGACCGGAAACCTCTGTATTTGATCACTGCCAGAAAAGCTTCCAATTGATCGATTCTCATAAGACCACTGCCCTCTTGCACATCCAAAGAACATCGTGCGGGTCAAAAATAGCGGAGCAAAAATCCATTAGGATCAGTAGCTTCGACGAATCCCGCCGCACCAGCAGAACCCTTAGCCACAGTATACGTAAGCAGGCATTCAATGTAAACTATTCAGGTGTGATTAATTTTATTTTTTCTTTCAAATCATTTCTGCTGAACCATAATGTTTCCCATGGGAAATATCACAGAAACAATCGGCTTTTTTCGTTATAATTTTTTTCGGATGGGACAAATCGGCCACTGCCGGTCATCCGACACGGTTGTCAAAGAAGGTGAATGCATTGAAACGCATCATTTCGCTGAACACAATGGATCTGAAGCACTCAATCAAACACGGCGGCAGAGGCGAATGCCAGACTTCCTGCCAGTCGGCCTGCAAAACCTCCTGCGGGATTATGAATCAGAAGTGTGCAGAACCCGCAAAACGGTAATGGATTGCCGGGACTCACCGCTCGGACAGGAGCTGCCGTCTGCTAACCAAACAGGCGGCAATTTTTATATAAGGGAGACAAGCGCATGATTCACCAATATAAACTAAACGGCTGCAACGTCGTCCTCGATACATACAGCGGCGCAGTTCATCTCGTCGACGCTCTGGCTTACGATATCATTGCCATGTATGCGGACCATGCGGCGGATGAAATTGTGAAGGCCATGCTATCGAAGTACGGAAAAAACGGGGTCACCAAACAAGACATTCTGGATACTATTGCCGACGTCGATCGGTTGAAAAAGAGCGGGCAATTGTTTTCCGAAGACGCTTATAAGGGCCTCTCCTTCAAATTGGAACGACGGAAGACATATATTAAGGCACTGTGTCTGAACGTCGCTCACACGTGCAACCTATCTTGCTCTTATTGCTTTGCGGCGCAGGGGAAATATCACGGTCCGCGGGCGGTCATGAGCGCCGAGGTCGGCAAACGGGCCATTGATTTTCTGCTGGAGAACTGCGGTTTCCATCGCAATCTCGATATCGACTTTTTCGGCGGCGAACCACTGATGAACTGGAAAGTCGTCAAACAAATCGTCGCTTATGCTCACAGCAAAGAAAAGGAATACGATAAACATTTTCGTTTTACGCTAACGACCAACGGCCTGCTATTGAAAGACGATGTCGTCGATTTTCTAAACAAGGAAATGCATAATGTCGTACTCAGTCTGGACGGACGTAAGGAAATACACGACCGACTGCGGAAAACCGTCAACGGCAAGGGCAGTTACGATTATGTCGTCCCGAAATTCCAAAATTTCGTGAAAAAGCGCGGCGATAAAGAATATTACGTACGCGGCACTTACACGCATAACAATGTCGACTTTACCAATGATCTTTTTCACATGGCAAGCCTCGGTTTCAAGCGGCTGGCGATGGAACCGGTCATCTCCGATCCGCACGAGCCGTACGCGTTGAAGCAAAGCGATCTGCCGGAGATTTACCGGCAATATGAAATTCTTGCCAAAGAAATGTTGAAACGAGAAGAGCGCGGTCACGGATTTATTTTTTACCACTATATGATCGACCTAACCGAAGGACCGTGTATTTTCAAACGGATTTCCGGCTGCGGCGCCGGCACCGAATATCTGGCAGTAACGCCGTGGGGCGAATTGTTTCCATGCCACCAGTTCGTCGGCGACGCAGCTTTCAGCATGGGTGACATCTGGGACGGCATCAAACGGCCAGATATTCAGAAGTCGTTCAAGCATGTCAACTGTTATTCGAAACCCGAATGCCAGAACTGCTGGGCGAAGCTGTACTGTAGTGGCGGTTGTCCGGCCAATGCACTGCATGCAACGGGTTCGCTTGACGGCAATTACAAATTCAGCTGCGACATCTTTCGCAAACGAATTGAGTGCGCGATCATGATCAAAGCGGTCGAAGCAATGCGCAAGCAGAATAAACGACGCGCTCGCCAAGAAGCATAAGTCACTTCCATTAGCGTGTGCAGTTACCTGTTTTTGTATCACATTTATTTTCACTTCGGGAACAAAATAAGGATGTTCCTAAAAAAACCGGAGGTGAAAACTGATGCGGAACGGGAATCGTTTTTGGTCGATCGCGGCTGCCTGCGGGGCTGTAGCGGCGGCATTCATCTGGTTACGGAACAATCCGAATCGTATGCCGAAATGGATGAAACAGCCGATGGAGCAAATGAATAAAATGACCGGGCAGGCCACTGATGCTTTCAATCCTCAGTCCTAAATGATTCGGCGAATGAGCCTTCGGAGAAATCTATCCGAAGGCTTGTTCGTTCTTTAACCAGCGGCGGCGCCAGTTTATTTTTTATGGGTAAAAATGATGTACTTTTTAAATATTATGTTGCTAATTGGAGGCTTATTTTCGTTATTCGTTGCTTTTAGAGCTCATTATTCGGCAAAATGTTGTTCATATCTGAAGAATCGGCTGTATAATAAACATGCGTCTTTTTTTAGCGTTTACAAATACCCTTTCGGAGGCATATGAATGGATACGAATTATCTCGACCTGCTGGCTAAAAAGTATGATTGCGAAGAAAAAGTGGTCACCGAAATCATTAACCTAGAAGCTATTCTCAATCTCCCTAAGGGAACGGAACATTTTGTCAGCGATCTACACGGCGAATATCAGGCTTTTCAGCATGTCCTGCGCAATGGTTCCGGTAACGTCAAACAAAAAATTCACGATCTATTCCACGATGAACTGTCGGATCGGGAAATTAATGATTTCGCGACCCTCGTTTATTACCCGGAGGATAAGCTGAAACTGGTCCGCGGTTCGATCGACGATACTAAGACGCTGAACCGATGGTATGCGGATACAATTGGTAAACTGATCCGTCTGGTCGCTTTCGCTTCATCGAAATATACACGGTCGAAACTGCGTAAAGCCCTGCCTTCGCGTTTCGTCTATATCACCGAAGAACTTCTGTACAAAAAGGACGAGGATGATAAAAAAAGCTATTACGCGAAAATAATCCAGAGTATCATTTCGCTTGCCGAGGCTGGCAAACTGATTATCGGCCTCGCGTACACGATTCAACGCCTGGTGGTCGATCACCTGCACGTTGTCGGCGATATCTATGACCGCGGGCCGGAACCGGATAAAATCATGGAAACGCTGATCCATTATCATTCCGTCGATATCCAATGGGGAAATCACGACGTCCTGTGGATCGGCGCCTTCTCCGGATCGAAAGTTTGCCTGGCTAACATCATCCGTATCTGTGCGCGTTACAACAATCTCGACATCATCGAGGACGCGTACGGCATTAATCTGATTCCGCTGGTCAATCTTGCGGAAAAATATTATGACGACAATCCCGCTTTTCGCCCGAAGCTCGGCCCCGACGAACAGCTTTCCCGTGAAGAGCTGTTGCAGATCACGAAAATTCATCAGGCCATTGCGATCATCCAATTCAAGCTTGAAATTCCGATCATCGAACGTCGGCCGGAGTTTCAGATGGAAAGACGGCTGATGCTGAAAAAAGTCGACTACCGACACTTGACGATTGCCCTGAATGGCAGGACTTATCCGCTAACCGACACCTGTTTTCAAACGATCGACGCTACGCGTCCGGAACGTCTGCTGGACGAAGAAAAAAAGGTAATCGACCGGTTGCTTTTTTCCGTCCAGCATTCCGAAAAACTCGCCCGGCATATGAATTTTCTGATGGCCCAAGGCAGCCTGTATCTGAAATACAACGGCAATCTGCTGATCCACGGCTGCATTCCGCTGAACGCGGACGGCAGTATGAAGGCCATGACGATCCGCGGACGACGTTATGCCGGACGGGCACTGCTCGATGTGTTCGAACGCAATCTGCGCGAATGTTTCGCCCACCCCGAACGCACGGACGATTCGGCCACCGATCTCGTTTGGTACTTGTGGACGGGCGAGAATTCGTCGCTTTTCGGTAAAAAGGAAATGACGACGTTCGAGCGTTATTTTATTGAAGACAAAGCCACCCATTATGAAGCCAAGAACCCCTATTATCGGCTCCGCGAGAACGAGGACATCTGCCGAACGATGCTAAGCGAATTCGGCCTCGATCCCGACGAAGGTCATATCATCAACGGTCATACGCCGGTAAAAGAAAGAAATGGCGAAAATCCGATCAAGGCCGGCGGAAAAATGATTGTTATCGACGGCGGATTCTCCAAAGCCTATCAACCGACGACCGGCATTGCCGGGTACACCCTGCTTTATAATTCGTACGGCATGCAACTGGTCGCCCATAAACATTTTTCATCAAAAAAAGCTGTTCTACAAAACGGCACCGATGTCCTTTCGGTTCGCCGGCTGGTCGATCGCGAATTGCGGCGGAAAAAAGTGGCGGAAACGAATATAGGGAAAAAATTACAAAAGCAGATCGAGGTGCTTAAACGATTGCTTAACTATAAATATCAAAAATATTGAAGGGAATTTCCGGAGGCGGCGTTTGCCAGCGTTAAAACGACCGTTCGCCCCCCTCGTGTTCGGCTGCCGCCCGCATTGCCTTTCCTTCGAGCAATCGCTTCGCTGGACGCGGTAGACGAGTAAAACCGGAGCAATTGATGAAAATATATCATGAAGTCGGTACACAGACCGTTTACTATCGCCGACTCACTGACCGAATCACTTGGCAAGCAAAGCAACGCTCGCGACTGCGGCCGCCTTGCCTTCCTGCTGTCTCTTATACACATCTGACGCTGCCGACGA
>UQRJ01000161.1 GCA_900543345.1 uncultured Sporolactobacillus sp.
TTCGTCGGCAGCGTCAGATGTGTATAAGAGACAGGTATAGCATGATTTTCTAGTAATATATGGAATATGCGGATGCAAAAAACAGATGATTTAATCTATTTTCTCCACGTATGTGATATCAATCATAAAATCACACTAAATAATAAAAAATATGGAAATTTTGTTAAGTAAGTTAAAAATATATTTACTTTTTTCGAAAAATTATATAAATTTTATTTAAACATTTTATCATTTGCATCGACCGCCCGTCCATTTCATTTATAATTGTTTTTTTGAAAAATGTTGAACGAATGATAATTAGTTTAAAGAATCATGTTTACCGGCGGGACGGCCGGGTACTGATAAGAAACCCAACAAAAGGTAGGTAGAGTAAAGATGAGGCAAATAGCGATTTACGGAAAAGGCGGTATCGGCAAATCGACGACGACACAAAATCTGGCGGCCGGTCTTGCGGAAGCGGGAAAGAAAATCATGATTGTCGGATGCGACCCGAAAGCAGACTCGACGCGACTGGTATTGAATGGTCTGCCGCAGAAAACCGTTCTTGACACGCTTCGTGAGGAAGGCGACGATATCGTTCTTGATGCCGTATTGAAAGAGGGATATCACGACATCAAGGGCGTTGAATCCGGCGGTCCCGAACCCGGTGTCGGCTGTGCTGGACGCGGAATCATTACTTCGATCAACCTGCTTGAACGCTTGGGGGCCTATACGGACGATCTCGATTATGTTTTTTACGATGTTCTGGGCGACGTTGTATGCGGCGGTTTTGCGATGCCGATTCGTGAAGGAAAAGCCAAGGAAATATATATTGTTTGTTCCGGAGAAATGATGGCACTTTATGCGGCTAACAACATCTGTAAGGGTATTTCGCGGTATGCGAGAAGAGGCGGCGTTCGCTTGGGGGGCCTGATCTGCAATTCGCGCAAGGTCGAGGGTGAGAAAGAACTCGTTGAGGCAGTTGCCAAGAAAATCGGCACGCAAATGATTCATTTCGTACCACGCAGCCACGATGTCACGAAAGCCGAGATCAATAAGAAGACGGTGATTGATTACAGCCCGGATGTACCGCAAGCTGATGAATATCGCGAATTGGCACGAAAAATCGATCAGAACGATATGTTTATTATTCCGAAACCGATGAGCACCGAAGACCTTGAGAAAATCATGCAGGAATACGGCGTTTATGCGTAACGAAAAAGGGGCTGTTATATTTTGAGCATCCGCGAAAATCTGCTCGACAAATATTCTGAGAAGGTATATAAAAACCGCGAACAACACGTTGTTGAGATCAAAGATATGGAAAATGAAATTTTGGCCAATAAACGGGCGATTCCCGGCGTGATGACAAATCGTGGCTGCTGTTATGCGGGATGCAAAGGCGTTGTTCTCGGGCCGCTGAAAGATTCACTGGTAATTGAGCACGGTGCCGTCGGTTGCGGCTACTATACGTGGGGAGTACGGCGTAATAAAGCCAAAGCCGATGAAAACAGCGACGGCAAGAATTTCACGCAATATTGTTTTACAACCGACATGCAGGAATCGGATATTATCTTCGGCGGCGAAAAAAAGTTGGAAAAGGCCATTGACGAAGCAATGGAAATTTTTCATCCAAAGTGTGTCATGATTTGTTCGACGTGCCCGATCGGGTTGATCGGCGACGATGTGCAGGCCGTTGCCGAACGGATTGAGCAAAAATACGGCATCACGGCGATCGGTTACTCATGCGAAGGCTATAAAGGCGTTTCCCAGTCCGCCGGGCATCACATCGCCAATAACGGGCTGATGACACAAGTCATCGGGACCGGCGATAAGGCACCGGAAAAGAAGTTTTCTGTCAACATTCTCGGCGAGTACAATATCGGCGGCGACGGTTGGGAAGAAGAGCGAATCTTGAAGCGGTGCGGTATCGAGGTCGTTTCCGTGTTCACCGGTGACGGAACTTACGCTCAGTTGAAAAATGCGCATCTTGCCAACTTGAATCTGGTCCATTGCCATCGCTCGATTAATTATGTCGCACAAATGATGAAAGATAAATACGGCACCGATTGGTTGAAGGTCAACTTCATCGGCATCGGTGCAACGTGCAAGACGCTGCGCGAAATCGCCAAGTATTTCGATGATCCGGAATTGACGCAGCGTGTCGAGGCCGTCATTGCCGACGAACTCGCGGCGTCGCACGATGAACTGGAATACTACAGGTCCAAATTGGCCGGAAAAACGGCGGCAATTTTCTCGGGCGGTTCCCGTTCCCATCACTATCAGCTGCTTTTGGAAGATTTGGGCATGAAAACCGTCGTTGCCGGCTATGAATTTGCTCATCGCGACGATTACGAGGGCCGGAAAGTCATTCCTCAGATTAAAGAGGATGCCGACAGCCGCAATATTGAATCGCTGACGATGACCAAAGATCCGAAGCTTTACCAGAAGCGGTATTCGCCGGAGAAACTAGCTCAATTGAAATCGGAAATTGAGCTTGACGATTACCAGGGTATGTTTGCGGAAATGCAGAATGGTAACCTGGTCGTTGATGATTTTAACTATTACGAAACAGACAAAGTCGCCAAGGAAGTTAAACCGGACATTATTTTTTCCGGTATCAAGGATAAATACGCGATTCAGAAACTCGGCGTTCCCGACAGACAAATTCATTCGTATGATTATTCCGGTCCGTATGCGGGATTTAGAGGAGCTTTGATTTTTGCCAGGGATGTAACGATGGCCGTTTATACAAATGCCTGGTCGCTCGTTACACCGCCGTGGAAATTGTCAGCGGGAGGCAATAAATAATGTTAGATATGACACCGAAAAAAGTGGTTGAGCGCAAGGCGCTGCGTATCAATCCGTGCAAAACCTGTCAGCCGGTCGGAGCAATGTACTGTGCGTTGGGTGTGCATCGTTGCATGCCGCTCAGCCATGGATCGCAAGGCTGCTGTTCCTATCATCGGACCGTCTTAAGCCGCCATTTTAAAGAGCCGGCGATTGCCGCTTCGAGTTCTTTTACCGAAGGCACGTCGGTCTTCGGCGGCCGCAGCAATGCAACCACGGCCGTAAAGAATATCTTTGATATCTATAATCCCGATATCATTGCGATCCATACGACGTGCCTTTCGGAGACGATCGGCGACGACGTCGGTTCGTATATTCTTGATATGGATATTCCGGAAGGAAAAGAAGTTATTCACTGCAACACGCCGAGTTATGTCGGTTCGCATATCTACGGATTTTTTAATCAGATGAAAGGCTTCATGGAATATTTAACGAAAAAAACGGGCGTCGCCAATGGAAAGACGGCGATTTTTCCCGGCTGGGTGAATCCCGGCGATATTGTCGAGATGAAACGAATTGCGGGGCTGCTGAATGTTCCCTTTATTATGTTCCCCGATCAGAGTGGTGTCTTCGATGCACCGATGACCGGTAAATACGAATTATTTCCGGAAGGCGGTACGACGGTCGACGAGCTCCGTTCGCTCGGTGATTGCCAGCGCTTGATTGCGTTGGGTGAAATTATTAATCAAGAACCGGCGGATATGTTGCAGCAGCGCTGGCAAGTTCCGTTCGATTTGTTGCCGATGCCGGTCGGCGTTGCCTTTACCGATAAATATGTGATGGCACTCAAAAATATTTCCGCAGCGGACGTACCGCACGATTTGGAAGTCGAACGCGGGCAGCTGCTCGACTTAATGCTTGATTCGAGCCAGTATTCGACGAAAAAGAAGGTCGCGATTTTCGGCGATCCCGATGTAGTGATCGGACTGACCTCGCTATGCTTGGAAATGGGCATGATTCCGAAATATGTGATTACCGGTACGCCGAAGGAAACATTTAGCAAAAAAGTGACGGCATTGTTTAAGCAGTACGGCGTTGAAGATGAGTGCAGGGTGAAAGGAAACGCGGATCTGTTCGAGCTTCACCAATGGATTAAGAATGAACGGGTAGATTTGCTGCTTGGTTCGACTTATGGTAAGCAGATTGCCAAAGCGGAGGACATTCCGTTTATCCGTGCCGGATTCCCGGTACTCGATCGATACGGCGAAACGATTCAGCCGATCGTCGGCTATCGCGGAGCGATTCGGATGGTCGAAAAAATAACCGATGCGCTGATGACACGGATGGAACGGGATATGAGCGACGAAGATTTCGAAATTGTGCTGTAAAAGTGAATGAAACCGCGCCGACTGAGGAAATACGCCGTATTGGAAAGGTGGATTTAAATGGTAGAAGTAAAAAGTATTCTTGAAGATCGCAAAAATTCTATTTCTACAGTCTCTTTTAAAGGTGCGGGCGGCGTTTTTTCATGTGAAAAAGAAAGTGTTTCCGGAGCGGTCAGCCAGCGGGCCTGTGTCTTTTGCGGCGCGCGGGTCGTTCTCAATCCGATTACCGATGCCTATCATATTATTCACGGACCGATCGGCTGTGCCAGTTATACATGGGATATCCGCGGCAGTTTAACCAGCGGGGCGGACATCTATCGGAAGAGCTTCTCCACGGATTTACGTGAGATGGACATCATTTTCGGCGGAGCGAGGAAGTTGACGGCGGCGATCGACGAATTGATGGAAAAAGCAAAGCCGACTCCGAAGTTGATTTTCGTTTACGCGACGTGCATTGTCGGCGTCATCGGCGACGATATCGAATCGGTCTGCCGGGAGGCGGAGGAAAAGTATTCAATTCGCGTCATCCCGGTCAAAGCGCCCGGCTTCTCCGGTACTAAATCGCTCGGCTATAAAATGGCCTGCAATGCCATCATGGAAGTCATGCGTCCTTACCGCGATCAACCAAAACAATTCGGTATCAACATTCTCGGCGATTTTAATCTAGCTGGAGAAATGTGGATCATCAAAGATTACTTCGAATCGCTCGGCATTCCCGTCATTTCGACGATGACCGGCGACGCAACGTTTGAAAAGCTAAAAAGGGCGCCGTCGGCAAAACTGAATATTGTTCAATGTGCGGGATCTTCCGGCTATTTGGCCGAGATGATGAAGCGGGAGATGGGCATCCCGTATCTGAAAGTCAGTTTTTTCGGCGTTGAAGACATTACGTCGTCGATCCTCCGCGTCGCAGATGCTTTGGGTGTCGCGGCGATATCGCGAAAGGCACGCGAATTTACGGCGCAAGAAAATGCAAAAGTATTGCCCGTACTCGAGTCCTATAGACGACAACTTGCCGGAAAGAAGGCGGCGATCTTCGTCGGTGGCGGCTATAAAGCTATTTCGCTGATGCGTGAATTTAACGAGATCGGCATTAAAACAGTCGTTGTCGGTACGCAAACCGGAAAGAAAGACGAATATGAAGTGATCAGTCAACTGGCCGATGAAAATACGGTCATTCTCGACGATGCCAATCCGGCGGAACTGGAACATTTTATGCTGGAGAAGAAAGCCGATATACTGGTCGGCGGCGTCAAGGAGCGGCCACTGGCGTATAAACTCGGGATTGCCTTTTGCGACCACAATCATGAGCGTAGACATCCGCTTGCCGGGTATAGCGGCATCCGTAATTTCGTACGCGAAATTAACGCTTCGATCAACAGTCCGGTATGGAAATATGTCGGCGGCGGGAGGGGCGGCGAATGAAACAGGCACAACCGCTTGTACAGCTTAATGTGAACCCGTGTAAGATGTGTATGCCGATGGGATCGGTGACTGCTTTTTACGGCATCAAAGGGAGCATGTCGATCCTGCATGGCTCCCAGGGCTGTGCGACCTATATTCGTCGACACATGGCAACGCATTACAACGAACCCGTCGATATTGCTTCTTCTGCGCTGACGGAACAGGGAACAGTTTACGGCGGAGAAAAGAATTTGCTTGCCGGTCTGAGCAATTTAATAAAATTGTACGATCCGGAAGTGATCGGCGTCAGCACGACCTGTTTGGCAGAGACGATCGGTGAAGATACACCGGGAATTGTGGAGAAATTTTATCAGATGCATCCCGACTGCAGAGTTAAAATAATTACCGTGTCTTCCGCCGGGTATGGCGGAACGCAAAACGAGGGCTATTTTCGCGCGCTGCATGCCATCTTGGCACAAACATTGCCGGATACGAAAATCAGCAAACGGTACACAAAGAATGAGACCGGTCGACCGTTGATTAATGTGATTACCCCGACGATCTCGCCTGCGGATACACGGTGGCTAAAGTCGTTTTTGGACAGTATGGGCATGCAGTATATTCTACTTCCCGATCTAGCGGATAATTTGGACGGTGCAACGGAGAAAAAGTATCATCGTCTGAAAGAGGGCGGCACGACGCTGGAGGAAATTGCCAGCATGGACAAGGCGGATTTAACGATTGAATTCTCCCGTTTCGTCGATCAAACGGATTCCCCGGCCCTTTTTCTGAAGAAAAAGGTCGGCGTTCCCTTCGTGCGAATGCCGCTGCCGACCGGCATAGAGGGCATGGACCGCTTGATTCGCGTATTGAAAAAAAGTGGAGCCCAAGTACCGACTGAATTGAAGAAAGCCAGAGGCCGTTACTTGGATGCGATGGTTGATTCCCATAAGTATTACGGTGGTGTAAAAGTGGCCGTTTACGGCGAACCGGATTTTGTCGAAGGAATGGTGCATCTATGCTGCGAAAATGGCATTGTGCCCGTACTTGTTACAACCGGGTCGGTCTGCAAACAATTGAAGCCAACATTGGCAGCCGAAATCGAACGGGTCAAATCGATTTATAAGATTGAACAATCGGCAATCCTGGACGACTGCGATTTTGAGCAAATTGAACAATCGTGTATCGACTTGGGCGTAAAATTGCTTATCGGCAGTTCGGATGGACGACGATTAGCGCATAAACTCAATCTTCCGCTGATCCGCTGTGCTTTTCCGATTCACGATTATGTCCTGTCTCTTATACACATCTCCGAGCCCACGAGACCCTAAGACATCT
>UQRJ01000162.1 GCA_900543345.1 uncultured Sporolactobacillus sp.
TACGAGATGTCTTAGGGTCTCGTGGGCTCGGAGATGTGTATAAGAGACAGTTAGTGAACGGTTGCCGATGTCCTTGCTTGCGACGATAATTTTTCCTTTTCTTGAACTTAAAAACGATGATCTTCTTCGCACGGCCCTGGTCGGTTACTTTTCCTGTTACCGTGGCTCCTTCAACCGTCGGCGTTCCCACTTTTGACTGCTCGCCGCCGATGAAGAGGACTTTATCGAATGTAACCGTATCGCCGGTTTCCGCCGCCAGTTTTTCAACGACGATTGTTTTTCCCTCTTCGACTTTCAGCTGTTTACCACCCGTTTCAATGATTGCATACATACAGATCGCACCTCCTTCGATGATCTCAGACTCGCCGGCAACGGCAGCACAAAGCGTTTCCGGGACAGATAATCGGTCCCGCCGTTTGCCGAGCGGTTGGAGCGAGAGGCTCCTGAGTCTGCCGGATAATAACAGATTGATTCTATCACGTTTTGTCTTCCTCTGTCAACGACTGTCATTGGCGCGATCCATCAGTCCGGACCGCCGGTGCTTTCTGGTAAGTTCAACGAGACCCATTCGAGTATAGCCGAACAGTTCAACCGTCATCGGATCGTCGGCCATCGCTTCGCTCAGCGTCGCCAACACGCGCCGCCGGTCCGGTAAATGTTCCTGGCGGAGAAAATCAATTACGACCATGCCGCCGATACCGCGCAATCGGAGTTGCCGGGCAATCTGATGGGCAGCTTGGAGATTAATCGTCATGACGGTCCGCTCCCAACCATTCCCCGCCTTGACGGATCCGGAATTCACATCGATCGCCGTCAATGCCTCAGCATAATCGATCACAAGCGAAGCACCGCCCGGCAGCGAGACGACCGAGCGCAGCGCTTCGGCGTAAGCCGGCTCGACTCCGTGCGTCGCGAATAAATTACGGCCGTCTTCGTAAATCACCCGGACGCAGCTGGGGAGGGCCTGCGTTTGAATCGGCACGTTACTATAGACGACTGCCGGCGGCCAATGATTTTCGTTAAGAACAGAAGCAACAAAAGTGAATGGCCGATAAACACGTCCGGGATGATTTAGCGCTCGGGCGGCAACTGTCACCTGTTGCCAGCGCAGCCTTCCCTCTTTCAACGCACAAAGAAAGCGTTCATCGGACATGCCTTCTTGCGCCGCTGTTCGTAAAATAATTCCTTCTCCCGGCATGCGCCAATCCGCTATTTTTTCCCGCAACCTCCGAACCAGCCCGGTATCTTTAATCCGGTGAGAAATACCGATATAATCGCCGCAGGGTAAATAGATCAGCAACTTGCCGACAATCTGAATCTGCTGGGTCAGGCCGACCGGTTTACCTCGATGTGCTTCTCTCTCCACCTGTACAAGCGTCAGTCCACCCGGCCGCAAGATCGGATGGGCGGACATTTTATCGCGCGGAAGGAAGCCGGCTTCACCGCCTCCCAGATCCATAAACCGGCCAATGCCACCATAGCGTGTGCCGGTGCCGCGGGCCAAATAAAGATCGCCGACGGCCGCTCCGCGGGCGGGAAAATGAAATGAACGAACAACGTTGTCTTCGAGCAGCGCCGCCCGTACTTTGTCTTTCTCCCCATCTTTCCCGTCGACAATCAGCGTCACTTCACCAGGCATAGGATCACCTCACATCAATTTCTGTCCCCATTATCGCAAACAGCGTTTGCCGATGCAACCGGCCCCTCATTTTGGCGGCGTTAACCAGTCGCCGACGGTCCCTCCTGCACCCTTTCCACCGAAATACGCCGCCAAAAGTTGCCGGTCCTCGATGACTTGTCTTCTGCCGCGCAGCCGGATGCGCGTGCCGACATTTCGATAAAAATGTGAGAAAACGGCGACAATCGGCATCTTCGAGTCGACAATCAGCGAGCGGATAACACGGGGGGACTGTCGCCTGGCAGCAACAGCAAGCAGGAAACGAGTGAATCGCAGTGGCAGCAGCCGCCTTTCCGAAGCAATGGCGAAGGCGACAAAAGAAACGACCAGCCATAAACTCAACGACCAGCGGATAAGAATAAGCATCGACAGCCCGAACACGCCAAGTGAAAAAAAAGAAAAAGACAATGCGCGGCGATAAGCCGTTTTGTATGGATAAACTTTCTGTAGCGCGAGATGAAGCATCCGCCCACCGTCCAACGGCCAGATCGGGAGCAGATTAAAGAGCAGAATGGCGCCATTCTGACGCATGAGTATGTCAAGATGCGCAGAATCGGGCAGCAGATGAAGCAGCGAAGGGAGAAAAAGTGCGATCCAGACATTCTGAAGCGGCCCGGCGGCAATGATCAGCGCTTCCTGATAAAACGGCCGCTCTTGCCGTTCGTCCAGAACCGCCACACCGCCGAATGGCAGCAGTTCGATGCGTTCCACTCTCCAGCCCAGTAAAATGGCGGCTGTCACATGTCCGCTCTCATGAATCAGAACAATCAGAAAGGCGATCGACGTCTCCCAGAAGCGCCCAGTGACGACGCCGGCGGCGACAATGAGCCAGAATACAGGATGAATGCGGAAAGCGATCGCCGGCGGCTTAATCAAAAGACATCACCTGAATCGGGTCGATAAATTTCTCTCCTTTCTTTAACGCGAAATAAAAGGTGCCCTTATCGCCGCCCGATGTGGTCCCGATTTTTTGCCCTTTTTTTACTTCGTCATAAACCTTCACGTTCGTTTTGCCGAGTTTTCCATACCAGGATTCATCATGATCGCTATGCTGAATGATCACGGTTGTCCCGGTTTTCGGTTTTTTCCCAACATAGACAACCAATCCGTCTTTGACCGCCTTGACTGCCGAGAAAGAACTGGTTTCAACGGTAACGCCCTTTGTTTTACTTGTATACGGATTCATCACTTCACCGCTGACCGGTACTTCAAAACGCCCACTTCCTGCTTGCGTTACATGGGTTTTCGTTTTTTCCGTGCCGGGAAGAAACGCCAGCGGATCGCCCAGATATTTTTCATACCAACCGGAGACGGCGGTAAACTGAAATTCGTGCGTCATTGCCGTCTCGACTGACTCACGGATCGGGTGGACAAATGGTCCTTCGCCGACTTCCGCCCAATAAGCAAGGCCAAAAAGCAGAGCAGCTCCCAAACACTGCAGCGCAAGCTGCACAGGGTACCGTCTGGGGCTCTTCTTGCGGACCGGCATGTCATACGGTTTAAAGTCGAGGGCCGGATCCGTTTGCCGATTTTGCAAAGAATGCAGTCCAAAGTCCCGTCGCTTTCGCTCCCTGTGTCGTTTCATGAGTTCTTCATAGCGATTCATCGTTTTTCTTCACCCCGCATCGCTTTTGTTACAGCATATGCGGACAAGCAAAAAATAAGAAGCGACAGTTAAATAAGAGCGCTCAATGATGAAAAATGCCGGCGACGGGCCGGCGACAATGTTCATCTCATTCCAAGCATGGATTTAAATTTTCTGAAAAATCCTTTTTTCTCTTCAAGCGGCATCAGCGGCACGGTTTCTCCAAGGATGCGCCGGCCGATATTGCGATACGCCTGAGCGGCTTTCGAGTTCGGATTCAGTGCAATCGGTTCGCCCTTGTTGGATGCCGATATGACGGCATCGTCGTCAACAACAATACCGAGAAGATCGACTGCCAAAATATTCATGATTTCGTCAAGATCGAGCATGTCGCCGTTTTTCATCATGTGATTGCGGATACGATTGACAATCAAGCGCGGCGGTGAAATCTGTTTCTCCTGCTCCAACAATCCAATCACTCGGTCGGCATCGCGGACCGACGAGATTTCCGGTGTCGTGACCACGATCGCGTGATCGGCGCCGGCAATCGCATTATGGAATCCTCGCTCGATTCCTGCTGGACAATCAATAACGATATAGTCATGATCCGCTTTCAGCTCGACAATCATTTTTTTCATTTGCTCCGGCTCCACGGCCATTTTATCGGTGGTTTGGGCGGCAGGAAGCAGAAAAAGCGATTCAAAACGTTTATCTTTGACCAATGCCTGACCGAGCTTGCATCGTCCATAAGCCACATCGACCAGATCATAGATGATGCGGTTCTCAAGGCCCATAACCACATCGAGATTACGCAAACCGATATCAGTATCGACTAGACAGACCTTTTTCCCCTGCAAGGCCAGAACCGTACCGATATTCGCCGAAGTCGTCGTTTTACCGACGCCGCCTTTGCCTGAAGTTATGACGATTGCTTCCCCCATCGCTAACACTCCTCTGCATTCAGAAATTCTTCATGATTTGCCGCTGCCTCATCACGGTTTGCAGGCGGTCGACGATAATCTTGTCCAATTGCCGATCGACAAAAGCACATTCAAGAATATGATCGTCCCTCAGTTCTTCGGACGGCGCCTCTTCCGTGCGGCTGACCCGTCTCCCGATCCGTAGCTGCGACGGTTGCATAACAGCGGCGACGATGATTGCATCGTCGGATCCGCTTACGCCGCAGCAAGCAATACCCCGAAGCGCACCAAGAATGTACACATTCCCTGTCGCAGAAACCGTTCCACCCGGATTGACATCACCGATGAGCAGCAGATCGCCTTTCACCGACAGGATCTGACCCGAGCGAATGATCCGTGAAACACGGTTCACACGTTCGCGCTCTTTTTGCTCCTCGAATTCCGCTCTGGTCAACACATTGGAGTCAATCGACCCCACGTCCAGATGGTCGAAAGAACGAATAACATCGGTCAGTTCCTGTTTCTGCGATTCGCTGAGGTAGCGGTTCCCGACCAGAACCTTAACGGAAGTTATCGGCCCATTTTCATATTTCTGTCGGCCGATCGATAATTTTTCTTTCAACTCGTCGATTAGCTCTTCATACGCACAGGTCTCATTCATCACCAGAACGAGGCCCTCTTTTCTGCCTTTCATTGTGACAAGCGGCCGGCTGATACTCATCGGGAACGTTCACCTCATTATGATTGATATTCAAGAACAGATGTGGAAAATCCTTCTTTAAATTTGTCGAAAAATTTATTGCGCTCATTCCGAGCCCCTATCCCTCATCCCGCTCAGGAAATGCCGAAACGGATAATAGGCAACGATTGCGAAGCAGACATTGAGTCCGATCGTTACCGGAAGCCGCCACTGCAGGAATTCACCGATCTGTTGATCGGTCACGCCGATCATCAAATAGATAAAATAGACTTGAAACTGCAGCAGGCAAACCCCGACGGCACTCAGCGCTGTTGTGACAAACGCGTTGGTATTCAGCCATTTTGACAGGACATAAATCAGGTAAACAGTAAAACCCATGCCGAACGCATACACACCGAGAACAGGCGTAAATACAAGATCGGTCAAAAAGCCGAAGAGAATCCCATAGAGCACGGCCGATGTTGCGTCGGCAAAGAAGGCAACCATCAGCAGAGTGACGAGCAGAAAATCAGGGACAGCCTGGAGTCGTCCCCAGTCGGCAAGATTGAACAGACGGGGAATGATCGTGCCCTCGACAAGAAAGATCAGCAGCAGAAGGCCGAACAATTTCATCTGCTTCATCGTTTATTCCCCCGCATCCGAAGTCTTCGCCAGTTTCTCCACGATGACGACATACATCAGATCGTCAAGATTGACAGCCGGTTTAACCTCGGCCGCCTTGGTCAATCCGTATTGGTCGGTCGACACGGACGTGACCTTCCCAATCAACAAACCGGACGGATACATGGCACTCAAGCCGGACGTGGTCACCGTCTGTCCCTTTTTAACGTTGGACTTGATCGGGATCTTCTGAAAGAGCAGGACTCCTTTGCTCTGATCATATCCCTCAATCATTCCGTAGATTCGCGGGTTGGAATTCTGGATAATCGCCGAAATCTGATTGACGTTCTGCTTATTGGAGATGAGTGACACTTCGCTGGTAAAATTCCCGGTTTTGGCGATACTGCCGATCAGTTTTCCGTTTGAAACGACGGGCATGCCGCTGCGGATTCCATTTACACGGCCCTTATCCACTGTCAGCATACGGTTCCACGAATCAAATGAACGCCCGATCACCGTGGCCGCGTATTTTTTATAGGATGAGAGATTTGGATCCTTTTCGATACCCAGTTGCTTTTTTAAATCGTTGTTTCTTTGCTTGAGATCCCTATTTTCCTGCTCAACGCTCGCGTAGTCCGCAAGTCGCGACTTCAAACGTTTATTCTCTCGATAGGCATTGGCCATATCATCGACATTCTCAAATAAACCCGCTGCATATTGAGCGGGCACATTAACCGTATATTGGAATAATCCGACCGTGTCCCGCGCGAATCGGCCGATCCACGAGGAACGATCGCCCTGCCGGAACGAATAGCCGATAAGCGCAATCAAGATCACCAAGCTCGTCAGAAGCATAATGAGTTTTTTATTAGAAAAAAATGACGGCATACAGACACCTGCTTAATCAATAGCGATGATTTTCAAGAGTTATTTCCGTCCGGAAGGTGCCGTGATTTTCGACTTCGAGCGGAATAAATGGATATTTTCCAGAGAACGACCCGTACCGATAGCCACGCAATCGAGCGGATTTTCGGCAACGATCACCGGCATTTTCGTCTCATCGCTCAGTACATGGTCTAAATTGTTCAGCAGTGCCCCGCCGCCGGTCATCACAATGCCGCGGTCCATGATGTCGGCTGCCAGCTCCGGCGGCGTCTGTTCCAACGTCGCCTTAACAGCCTCGATTATTTTGTTAACCGTCTCACTGAGTGCTTCGGCAACTTCCTTACCGGTTACCTCGATTGTCTTCGGGAGTCCGGACAGCAAATCGCGGCCGCGGATATCCATTGCCTTTTTCTCCAGTTCTTCCGATCCGCCCGCCGAACCGATTTCCAGTTTCAGCGTTTCGGCTGTTCGTTCGCCGATCATCAGATTGTATTCTGTCTCTTATACACATCTGA
>UQRJ01000163.1 GCA_900543345.1 uncultured Sporolactobacillus sp.
ACACAAGGCTATTCGTCGGCAGCCGTCAGATGTGTATAAGAGACAGCATTGATAACCTCTTTATAACATGAGAATTATAAATGTCATGCTTTATCATACATTAATCATTAAAATGAAACTAATATAAACCGACAATGAACAACTTTCAACGCTTATTGGTGCCGAAACAATGAAAGCCCTACCTCTCTTTCATCCTCACGGTTCCTCTGACCGAGCCAGTGTGATCCGACAACCGCATGTCTCAGCCTCCATACTATCTTTCCACCTATGTTCAAATTTTAAACAAAGACAGCAAAGATTCATCTTTCAACGAATACTCCTGCGATTTACATTAGAACAATTTTCATTATAACTGGTTTTTTTACCGCCGTCAAGTCACGGTTTTCGTCACCGCCTCCGCAGCTGCCGGGTAGAGCCAACATGTCGCCTGATCTAGTCGCTAAATGTGACTTTTCTCCTCTCGATTTCGGGGCATGAACCGCCGGTACCGGCTGACTGCCTGTGATCCGAAATCAACGGGAATCACTCTGCGGGCCATGCAAAAAAGAAGGCGGATAGACTCCGTCTTCTTCGTGCACGCGGCGAATACACGCTTGAGAAGGATTGACTATGAACGGACCGATCCCGTTTACTCTGCCGGGCAGAGGCTTTGAACGCATTGAATTACCGGTTCAAAGCAAATAAACGCAATCTGACCTATGCCATTGAATAACCTCTTTCTCGCTTTATATCAATGATTATAACGAAATGGTCGCAGACGTCAGGTTTGAAAAGCCAAGATGGGCAGCTGCGGCAATTCCTCTCATTAACGGTGATCAAGCAAACGTTTGTTTAGTCGTCTTATTCGTTCGCTTCGTTCGAAAAGTTCAGCACGTTCAACACTTTTTCCTTTAAGGCAATGAATGCCTGACTATCGCGATGTCTCGGCCGCGGCAAGTCGATATCGATCACCTGTTTCAAAATAGCGGGCCGCGGCGTCATCGCAAACACGCGATCTGCCAAGTAAACGGCCTCTTCCACATCATGCGTTACCATCACCATCGTGATCTGACTGCGCTGCCAGATTTTGATCAGTTCATCATGCATCTTCATCCGAGTGAACGCATCTAATGCACCGAATGGTTCGTCAAACAGCAGGACCTTCGGATAATTGATTAAGGCTCTCGCCAGGGCGACGCGTTGCTGCATGCCGCCGGACAGTTCATACGGATAATTTTTTTCGAAGCCTTTTAGGCCGACTAAGTCGATGAATTGCTGAATCGCGTCGTGCTTGTCGCGATACTCGCCGGCCAAGGTCGGCCCGAACCCGACATTGCGTTCCACGGTCAACCATGGATACAAAGTCGGATCCTGAAAAACCAGGCCGCGTTCGCGGCTCGGCCCTTCAACCGGTTGTCCGTCCACGGCGACCTTCCCCGCAGTCGGCCGGTCCAATCCGGCCAATAGGCGTAGCAGTGTCGATTTGCCACAACCGGAAGGGCCGATCAGCGCGACAAATTCGCCCGGCCGGATCTCCGCATTCACATAGTGGATGGCTTCAATCGGTGTTCCGTCCTCTGTGCGCGGCGGAAAAACCTTACGAATATTACTGAACGTAATTTGTCCCGCTGCTACCATTTAATAATCCCCTTTTGCCATCTCAAGAAGTAGTCGCGCACTTTAAAGAGCAAGGTGATCATCAGTGAAAAACTGATCGCGATCACCACCAGGCCGGCATACACATTGGCATAGCCCATAACCTGCCGTTGCCAATTAATGTACCAGCCGATCCCGTACTTGACGCCCAGCATTTCGGCAGTCATCAGCGTGATGAAGGCCGAGCACATACCGTTGAAGATACCGACGAAAATATTCGGCAACGCACCGGGCACTGCTACGCGAAAAATCTTTTGGACATCCGTCGCGCCAAGCGTATCGGCGACTTCGAAAAACGTCTTTTTCACATTGGCTACGCCGGAATTCGTCAACACGGTAACCGGAAACCAGGTTGCTAAAGCAATCAGAAAGACCGATGCCTGAAAACTGGTAGCAAAGGCCGTTAACGCAACCGGTACAAAAGCAGTGGACGGAATCGGCCCTAACAATTTAACCACCGGGTCCAGCCAGTAATTCCACTTCGTATACCAGCCAATCAGAATACCGGTAGTCAAGCCGGTAACGATACCGATAAACAGACCCATTGCCAATAACTGAGCGGAATAAAACAAGCACTTCAATAAAAAGGGGCCATCCGCTATCAGTACATTAAGAATCGTTTCCGGTGCCGGAAAGAAAATCGGTTTCAGCAAAGCCAACTTCAAGGTCACAAAATTATAAACCCCAAGCACTAAAAAGGCAGCACCGATAAAATAGCTCTTGTAAACAAACCGTTGCAGGCCGCCGAAAAGAGTGTGCCAAGTCGCTAAAAGTGCGGTAATAATCAGCGAAAGAATTAACAAATCCGTATACCACGGTAACGACCTAGTCAATATGTCGGCATTTTTCGGAACGAGCAGTTGAACCATTAGACTCACCGCAATCGCCAGGGCTGCAAAATAGGCCCGTCCGACTTGCCGCCCATTGATTTGAGCCATTTTACCGACATAAGATGAGTCCTTCTCCAAAAAAATCCTCCCTCTCCAATGAGATTATTGGACGCCTTTTACCTTCAGGAAGGAGTGTTTAGTCAGCGCGGGAACGTCAACATCCTTCGAAACAATGCCGATGTCTTGCAGGCTGTGGGCAACCTGTTTAAATGCCGCCTCACCGTTATGGTAAGACGCTTTCCACGAATAGGTCTTCAGTGCCGCCAGATTCGTCGCTTCGGCACCGGCCACATATTTTTTGCTGGTCTGAAGATGTACCGTTTCCTTTTGATGATCGGCAACCCAATTCGCTGCTTCCTGCATAGCAATCGTGTATTTACGTGCGATTTCCGGATGTTCTTTGGCCAGTTTATTTGACACATAAGCGACGCAGCAATATTCTTTGGCAAACGGCTTCGTCGTCGCCGAGCTGGCCAGCGTCTTGAAACCGTATTGCTTCTTGGCAATTAGTGTATCCGGATCGCCGATGGCAATCGCGTCAACTTGTCCCTTGTCCAGCACTAGCGGCAGGCTTGCGCCATCATAAGTGGCAAATTCGACGTCCGAATGCTTAGTCGTCACACTTAATCCCGCATGTGCGAAAACGCGTTTAGCGAACGTCGCCGGGCTGCCGGCAACTTCGGCCACACCGATTTTCTTACCCTTTAAATCTTTCACCGACTTAATCTTGGAATGCTTGCCGACTAAAATTTGGATGCAGCCGGTATGTAAACCGGTCGTGATTTTAAAATCCGCTCCGTTCGCCAGCGGCTGCACCAGACTGGCCAGCAACGAATTCGACGCATCGACTTTTCCGGCCGTGATCGCGTCTAAACCGTTTGTATCTTGCGATAACTTGACCTCCTTATATTTGAGCCCTTGCTTTTTAAAGAAACCCTTTTCAATCGCAATTTGCTGCGGAGCTTCACACAGTCCTGATTCATCGGCCAGCTTTAAAACATAATGATCCTCTTTAGGCGCCGTTGCCGCCTTTCTCCCTGAGAAACGATTGACTGAAAATACAGCCGCGATCAACACGACGACAATAACAACCACTGATACAATCCACCATGTTGCACGGACATTTTTTCTTTTTTTCGCCATGACGCGATAGCCCCCTCTTTATGTATGGATAAAACCCTATTAGTGCAGCCAATGGCCCGACGTTTTGCCGGCCTCATTTGATCGGTGCGCAACCTTTCCACCAAAATAATATTTAACACCCCGATTTACTTTGGTTTAAAAACAAAAAATACTTTATACAGACTTTTAAAGCATTAGTCTTCAACACGACCGGAGGCTTATAAACATCGGCTGCTAGTCGCATGAATCACAAATCAGGTTGCTTATCCTACTATTTAGCCATGAATAATTAGTTTAATTGCCTATTAATTTAGACCGGTCAGGACCATATTTCAATGCTTTGGCCCCATTTGTCAAATATCTTTCAAATTTTAGCGGCTACATCGAATCGAACTGTCCACTATCAAAAAACTGATTATTCAATTAAATACATGCAAAAAAAAACCGCTCTTCCGTAGAAGAACGGTTTTTTTTAATCGTCACGCGTCACAGTTTGACAACGTTGGCTGCCTGCGGTCCGCGCTCTCCCTCAACGATGTCGAACTCAACTTTCTGGCCTTCGTCAAGCGTCTTGAATCCGTCTCCCTGGATCGCGCTAAAATGCACGAATACATCGTCATGGCCTTCCGATTCAATGAAACCGTAACCCTTGTCCGCGTTAAACCATTTTACAGTACCTGTCAAAAAAATCACTCCTGATTAACAAATTTGATATGCGCATGTTTATCCGAAGCGATTGTCCTGCATAGACCCGCGAGTCGCATGATCCGCTGAATTTTCGCTCTGAAAAACAAAAAATTCACATATTGTAAAGAAGTATCAACAGAACATCACTCACATCGATAGCCCTTTACAACATGAGAATTATGCCCAATCATTAGAATAAACGCCTGCTCATCGTTTCCCTCAGACACTTTTATTGTATACAGTTTCCTTTTAAACGTCAAATCGTACACGGGATAAAATTTTTCAAATATACTTTTATCGGCTCCGTCAACTGAAGCTGATTTTTAAACCTGTTGATCGCATGGTCCACGGAGAATACTTCAGGATAAGAAATGCACTGAAATGTATCAGTTTTAAAGTTACGGCGGTAGGAAATCAAATGATGCCGTCGCCTTTCCGCATAGATAAAAAGCAGCCGTTATGACTGCTGATCATCATTGCTTCCTTCATTCGATAAACTATTCACTTACAAAAAGTCTTTTAATGCTTTATGATAAAAAAAGAAGATGGCGCATATCCGATAATAGTTCGTCGCATGAGTCAGATCTAAGCCGATCCCGCGATGGATTCACTCTTGCTTAATCACTCTGTACCGATTTTACCTGGCGGCGAATTTACCCGTTCTTGTGGTCACACGGTTCACTTCGGTTACCCGTAGATGAACGGGAGCTCTTCCAGGCAGGAAGCTCAGAGGAAACGTTGATATAAAATACAGTTTGCTCACAAGCACTTTTGCGGCGGCGTCGCAAGCAATTAGGGAAGATACGACCGAGGCACAATCAACAAATTTGCTTATCAGATTGAAATCATCAAGCCGATGATAAAAATCCCTTATGAAGTAGGAGACGAAAAAAGATGCCCACTGCAGTTCATAAAAAGACGATGGCCTGTCACACGCTGATCGCTTTACACCTATTGCTCGGCATTGGCGCAGTATTTGGCGGCGGATTATTAATGCTGGCGCCCGACGGATCGCTGCTGAGCATGCCGCTCTCGCTCTTACAATATAGTACCTTTCGTTCTTACCTCATTCCGGGAATGATCTTATTCCTGGCATTGGGTTGTTACCCTTTACTTGTCGCCGTCTTTTTGATCATTGAAAAACCGCTGCCGGCAGCGGAATGGTTCAATTTATATAAAGACACCCATTGGGCCTGGATCCACTCGTTCTATGTCGGTTTTATCCTGATCGTTTGGCTCACCATCGAGATGTATATCTTGCAGGCTATCGTTCTTGCTCACGTTATTTATATTTTTCTGGCACTGGCCATCCAGGCCGTTACCCTATTGCCGTCAGTCAAAGGTCACTATACTCACGTCTAATTCCAAAACACATTGTGTCAGGCAAATCGGAAATCGGACCGCCATGCCTTCCCACTCAATACCGATGGGTGTCGATGGGTGCTAAAATGTTACTCGCCAAAAGCATCAAAACGGGGCGGAAACTAACGTTATCTTCTCCACCCCGTTTCACAGATTGGTTGTTCACTTTTTTATCCATCGAAGCTTGAATGATATTCAGTCATTATCAGCCGGCGACGGCAGATGACTTTCCGGCTGCTTCATGACCTCGGTGGGTGTCAACGGTTTCTTATCACCGGGATAGGCTCGGTCAAATCCCTTTGTCGCATACCAGACGGCGTGATTAAGCATATTAGCATTCACATCGTCCGGCTTTGCATGTTTTCCGGTGAATTTATCTTTATTACTGTTTGACCAGTCGGTCCATTTTTTGGACAGATTCTTTGCTTGCTCGCCAACTTTATTTGTATTGGCCAAGGCGGCCGCATTGAGCGATGGCTGACCATTTAATGTATTTAGGGGAATTTCATTTTGAGCAAAATTATATGGAGCAAATTTCGGCTTATTCGTAAACAATTCGCTCATCGGCTCAGCAGCAAAGTCGTTCTGATTCATCGGGTGAATGCCGAGGATCTGTTCAATACTGCGGACCATATTAATGATCGTCCAGTAATGGCTGTCGGTAATCCCCCGCTTAACCCATGGACTGATAACATATGCCGGCTGGCGATGACCATCGACATGATCAAGCCCGTTCTGAGCGTCATCTTCCGTGATAAAAATAGCGGAGTCCTTCCAATATGAGCTGTGAGAAATCAGGTCAATAATCTTGCCGACAGCCAAGTCGTTGTCGGCCACCATCGCTTGCGGTGTTGGTTCATCGGTCGCAGTTCCGGCTGTGTGATCCGCCATCACCCACATCGTCGTCAATGCCGGCAAGTCCTTTTTTTAACATGTTGCTCGAAAGCCCGCTTAAAAATCTCATATCGGTATTGATCCGGGATATTTGTATCAAATGTCGGGAATGTCTTCTTTGTAATCGGACCGAGCGACGGAATATCCGAGGTCGTTGTATAATTTCCTATCGGGACATGCAGACCACCTTGCTTTTGGCCAGCTAAAATCTGATAATCATTGTACCAGTCGGTCCATTTTCCAAAGGATGCCGATCTGTCTCTTATACACATCTGACGCTGCCGACGA
>UQRJ01000164.1 GCA_900543345.1 uncultured Sporolactobacillus sp.
CGAGATGTCTTAGGGTCTCGTGGGCTCGGAGATGTGTATAAGAGACAGAGCATATATTGATTATGCGTTTTGGGGCGGCATGATTAACGATAATCTTGATAAAATAACTGAATTGAACGATTGCGGTGTTGTCGCTTTTAAAACATTCATTGCCCCTGTCTCCAGTGATTATACGTCACTGGATTATGGGCGAATCAGACGGGGATTATCGATCATCAAGACATTTGACGGCCTCGCCGGTTTTCACTGTGAAGATTATGGGATTATTTCTTATTATACCGATCTTGCTGAGCAAACGGGACATCTTTCGCGTGCCGATTATCTGGCGGCGCGTCCGGTGGTCGCCGAACTCATTGCCGTGAATACGATTATCGAGTTATCGCGCGAGAGCGGCACAAGGGTACATATTTGTCACGTCTCGCATCCGGCCGTCGCGGAAACGATTAAAAGGGCAAAGGAACAGGGCGTACGCGTTACGGCGGAGACCTGCCCCCACTATCTCGTGTTCAATGAAAATGATTTTCTGCAAAAAGGGATGTTTTATAAATGTGCACCGCCGCTTCGATCCCAAAAAGCCAGTCAAAAATTGTGGGATTATGTCAAAGACGGCACACTTGATCTGATCGTGAGCGATCATTCCCCCTGTGCAGATGAGGAGAAATCGGAAGCGGATGGAGCGTTTAAACCGTGGGGCGGAATTAGCGGCGTACAGACCGGCTTTCAGGTCATGTTTCATGAAATTGTCTCTAAAAGGCATTGGCCGGCGACGTTGATAGCGAGAGTCATGGCGGCCAATGCTGCGAAGATTTTCGGCATGTCCGGTAAAAAAGGCGAGTTAGTCCCGGGATTTGATGCGGATTTTGTCCTGGTCGATCCAGAAAAGGAATGGGAAATCACTTCCGAAGGCTTAAAATATCTCAATAAAAGTTCGGCATTTGTCGGCTACAAGGGGAAAGGATTACCGATCTGCACCATTTTACGCGGTCACATCATTGCGAAAAATGGCGAAATCATCGGGAAAGCAGGGACGGGAAAATTGCTTAAGAGAGAAAACCATTCTTCGCCGGCAGATGGGCGGCCGCTTTGCACATGAATGTCATCATTTAAGGGGAAGTGACGGACTTTTTCATGCAGCATTGTGAACATTAACTAATGTCGGTCGGAAAAGTTAGCTTATTTGCCGATGGTATCGCCGGTGGGATTTGCTAGAATGATTACATTCCGGCCGCAGCTTACGGAGTTACCCGACGTGCAGAGAAGAGGAGGAATGAATGGCGGCTTAAAACATTGACAGGTATCTATAAATGTATGTCTTTAAGTACGGGCGAAGTGAAGCCGACTATCAATCAATTGTTCAAAATCAAAAGGCTTTATAAACGGTTAAAGCGCCAACAATGAAAGTGATCGCGGAAATACGAATCGTTTAAAATAAGAAAACCCAACTTGAAAAGAGGCGAAACTGCGACTGAAAGGAACCTAGATAAGCAGAAGTTAAAAGTGCAGAGGCTTTTATCTTCATCTCGCCAATATCTTAAAGGATCGCAATAAGAAGTTTGTATATGAGTTGGTGAAAACCAAACCGGCTTATATTGCGATTGAAAATTTGGATGATTAACGGAATGATGAAGAATTGGCAGTTGTCGCGATCTATTAGGTAACAAGGGTTTTATGATTTTAGAGTCAGATTGACGAATAAATGTCGCGAATACGGCATCCCACTGCACGTTGTCGATCGGTTTGAGCTGACATCGAAGCGATGCCATTGTTGCGGATTTAAAAAAGTCAATCGCGAACTCTTGGACAGAGAGTAGACCTGCTCTCATTGTGAACCCTCATTGACCGCGATCATAACGCTGCACTCACTATTCGCGATACCCGAAATGATAAATTGGTGTCGTGAACCACATGTACCGTGGGCTTACACGGGAATTGACGACTGCGGACTGTGATTGACCCCTCTAGTAGCGAGCCATTGGTGGGGGAGAGCAGGATGAAGCAGTAATATTCTAGGGCATATAGGTTGATATATGTTTTCAGTAGCAGACGTGATGATCAATCAGGTTCCGGCAACGTTAAAAGATGAATTGCGCGGTCTGATCGAGTGGTTAGCTAATTTCGGAAAAACGGAAAACGGCGGAGTGACGCGCCTGCTCTACGATGCGAATTGGCGGCGTGCGCAGCAGGCAATCAAAGAAAAGATGACCGCCGGCGGTTTGACGGCTTACTTCGACGATGTCGGCAATCTGTTCGGACGGATCGACGGTCGCTCAGGTGACAGGCAGGTGATTTTAACCGGATCGCATGTCGACACCGTCGCGGGCGGCGGAAAATATGACGGCGCGTATGGAATTCTCGCTGCGCTAATTGCTGCCGGCCACCTGCTGCGCCGCTTCGGTGCGCCGCAACGCACGATCGAGGTGGTTTCGCTCTGCGAAGAAGAGGGCAGTCGTTTTCCGCTTTCTTTCTGGGGTTCCGGCAACATCACCGGGAAGTATCGCATCAAGGAAGCCGAGCGGCTAATCGACACTGCCGGGGTGTCGATGAAACAAGCGATGAACGAAGCGGGATTCGGCCGGGGACACTATCCGCAACCTTTTCGAACAGACATTGCTTGCTTCCTGGAGACGCATATCGAGCAGGGACGGACATTGGAATTGGAACAGAAAACATGGGCACCGGTCAGCCATATCGTCGGGCAGCGGCGCTATACCATTTCATTAATCGGCGAAAGCAATCATGCCGGCACGACGCCGATGGCCGGGCGCAAAGACGCGATCTATACTGCCGCATTAATGATTAACGATGCGGTCGGGGCGGCGGCGCAGGCACAAAACGGCCTAGTGGCGACGGTGGGGCGCATTATTGCCGCTCCGAATATGCCGAATGTAATTTCCGGGAACTGCCGGTTTACCCTGGATATCCGCCATCATGAACAAGCCGTTCTCAACCGTTTCAGTGCAAAAATTAAAAACGATTTTACGCGGATTGCCCGCAGTAAGGGCGTGCGTCTGCAGATCGAAAAATGGATGGATGTCCCACCGGTGAAGTTGGACGAGAAACTGACGGCGATGAATCTGAAGCAGGCGAAGCAGGCGGGCATCGCTTACCGACGGATGATCAGCGGAGCCGGTCACGATGCACAGATCTTTGCGCCATTTTGCCCGACCGCATTAATGTTCGTTCCCAGCCATTTGGGCGTCAGCCACGCACCGGATGAGTTCACGAGCCCGGACGATTTAGCCGTCGGCGTACGCATGCTGATGAAGGTGCTCTATCGGCTGGCCTATGTCCCGGAAGAAAAAGTCGAAGAGAAGGCGATTCACTGATGGAAAAAGTAGTTGCTTCGTATCCATTGTCCGTCCCGCCGCGCATCATCATGTCGCCCGGCCCGGTGGAAGTCGACCCGCGCGTGCTGCGCGCGATGTCACTGCCGATGCTCGGCCAGTTCGATCCGGCGTTTACAGCAATTATGAATGAAGTCATGGCGATGCTGCGGCAGGTTTTTCAGACAAAAAATCAGTGGGCATATGCAATCGACGGCACGTCTCGGGCCGGAACGGAAGCATTGCTGGCAGCTTTGATCGAGCCCGGCGATAAAATGCTCGTGCCAATCTTCGGGCGCTTCGGCGATCTGTTTGTGGAAATCGGCGAGCGCTACGGCGCCGATATTCATACGATGACTTGCCCATGGGGAACGGTTTTCGACCAGGACGACGTCATTGCCGAAATTAAACAAATCCGGCCGAAAATTGTGACGCTTGTTCATGGCGAAACATCGACGGGACGGATGCAGCCGCTTGAGAGAATCGGCCGCGCCTGCCGTGAAATGGGCGTGCTGCTGATCGTCGATGCCGTCGCCACGTTCGGCGGCGTCGATATTCGCACCGACGACTGGCATATCGACGCCTTAATCGGCGGCGCTCAGAAATGTCTGTCCATTCCCTCCGGCATTGTGCCGATAACGTACAATTCACGAGTGGAAAAAGAGATATCGAAAAGGAAAAGAGTGGAACGCGGCATCGCTAATGAGCGGGACCGTCGCGCAGCGGCCGGCCGCATCCCGATCCGCAGCAACTATCTCGATCTCGGGCAGCTGCAGGACTATTGGAGTAAGCGGCGGTTGAACCATCATACGGAAGCGACGGCCATGGAGTATGCGCTGCACGAAGGCCTGCGTCTCGTCCTTGAGGAAGGGTTGCCGCATCGTTTTGCGCGCCATCGATTGAACCAACAGGCACTTACAGCCGGTGTGGAGGCGATGGGGCTGGAACTATTCGGCGATCCGTCCTACCGGATGCCGACCGTCACTTGTGTCCGCGTGCCCGGCGGCGTCGATGCCGATGAAGTGCGCAGCCTTCTCCTTCATCATTTCGGCATTGAAATCGCCGGCTCGTTCGGCATGCTGCAAGGAAAAATCTGGCGGATCGGCACGATGGGCTATAGCTGTCGCCCGGATCGTGTGCTGGCCGTATTAGCCGGCCTGGAGGCGTCGCTGATTCGCTGCGGCGCAGCAGTTCGGCGAAGCGCGGCACTTCAGGCGGCGATGGACGTATACGATCAAAACCGGATCCGGCAATAACAACTTCTTTAAAATAAGACAAGAAAAGGGGGATGATGATGTCTTTTGAGCTATTGATCAGGAACGGTACCGTTGTACTGCCTGACGAAATTGTCAAAACGGATATCGGCATTTATAAGGGAAAGATCGTTGCGATCGGCAATCTGGCGTCTGAGAATGCGGCGAAAACAATCGCTGCGGAAGGCAGGACAATTTTCCCCGGCATGATCGACGTCCACGTCCATTTCGACGAACCGGGACGGACCGAGTGGGAGGGCTTTGACACGGGGTCTTCGATGCTGGCGGCCGGCGGCTGCACCGCCTATTTCGATATGCCGCTGAACGGCATTCCCCCAACCGTGACGCGCAAGGCGCTGGTTGAAAAAGTGAAAATCGGCGAAACCGAATCGCATCTTGACTTCGGTTTATGGGGCGGGCTGGTCCCCGGTAATCTTGATGACCTGGAAGAATTGAAAAAGAGCGGCGTTATCGGTTTTAAGGCCTTTCTTTCGCCGTCGGGAAATCCGGAATTCGCAGCAGTCGACGATCTGTCTCTGCTTGCCGGCATGCGAAAAATCGCCGCACTCGATGGTATTCTCGCGCTGCATGCCGAGAGTGGGCCGATGGTTACTTTTCTGCAGCGGGAAAAGGAGCGTCAAGGGCAAACAGGATACGATGATTATGCCGCCTCGCGCCCGCCGCTGGCCGAAGTGGAAGCTGTTTCGCGGGCGCTGCTGTATGCCCGGCTAACCGGCTGTCGGCTGCATTTTGTCCATATCAGCACCGCACCCGCCGTTGATCGGATCCGCCGGGCCAAACGCAGCGGTCAAGATGTGACCCTCGAAACTTGCGCTCATTACTTACTTTATAATCACGCCGATTTCCGTCGCTTGGGCGCGGTCGGGAAATGTGCGCCGCCGCTGCGTTCGGAAAAGGAGCGCTGCGAATTAGTCGACCGGCTGATCCGCGGCGACATCGATATGGTGACTTCCGATCACTCGCCGTGCACATGGAAGGATAAGCAGGCAGGTACGATTTTTGCAGCTTGGGGCGGCATCAGCGGCGGCCAGTTTACCTTGCAGAGTGTTGTCGAGATTGCGCTGCGGCATCACCTGTCGCTGACCCGGGTTGCCGAACTAACGGCCGCTCGGCCCGCAGAACGCTTTGGGCTGGCACCGACCAAAGGGGCTATTCGCCAAGGCGCGGACGCTGACTTGGCGATTCTCGACTTGCAGAAGCCGGAAAGAGTCACTCAGGAACATCTGTTCCAGAAAAATAAATTCAGCTTATATGTCGGTCACATTTTCCCGGCCAGCGTCATCGCTACGATCAATCGCGGCGCGGTCGTCTATGCAGACGGACGCATCGAAACGGCGGTACGCGGGCGCCGGCTTATCCCGCACACGGCGAAGTCTCTGTCTGTGAAAAAGTAACAAGGCGGTAATGGGCTGTACTTCCCGTTCCCTTTGCGGCCGAAATTTAGCATTTATTGTTATTTTATTCCATAGAGATAGCCTCATTGGCCGATCTTGACGGATTCCGACAATTTTCCCGGCCGGCGGCGGAGACTTTACCTTTCCGTGTGCGCCGTCTCAGTCACTGAAATATTTTTCGATCACCACGTTCAGTTCCTCTTTAGGCAGAATCAACTGATCATTGTAACTTTTCAACACGTCGTCGTACATCCGCGCGTTTGTCCCTTTAACCTGGCGATATTTGATTTGCTTCTCCGGATGGAAATTGCCTTTTGCGCCGAGTGCGGCGCTGAGCATGTCTTCCGAGCTCATGTTGGTGGCCGTCAGAAATTGCGGCAGTGCCCGCGACAGCGCCGGCAGTTTGGTAATATTGGCCGGCTGCATCACCTTCTTGGCGATAGCCATCAGCGCGGCCTCCTGAAGCTGCTGGCGGCCGTAATCGGTACCGGGGAGCGAATAGCGTTCGTGGACAACTTCCGTTGCCGTTTTGCCGTCGAAGTGATGCGTGCCCACTTCATAGACTTTTCCGGAGAACGATTTATCCCACGGATGGGTCAAGCGGACGCGAAATGGCAGTTTCATATCAATGCCGCCGATGGAGTCGACCATATCCTTGAGGCCCCAGTAATTCGTTTCGGCATAATAATTGATCGGCACGCCGGTTAGTCGCGAGACGGCCTGTACCGCGTCGATAATTCCTTGTTTGGTGCCGTTTTTAAGCTGAGAAACATATTGAACACTGGTCAGTTTCGTATATACGCCGCCGCCGATATTGACCCGTGCTGTCTCTTATACACATCTGACGCTGCCGACGAATAGCCTTGTGTAGATC
>UQRJ01000165.1 GCA_900543345.1 uncultured Sporolactobacillus sp.
TGTATAAGAGACAGCAACGATACAGTGCAACGGCCGCGGCGAACGGATTCGCCGCCCGTCCGGTGTGCGGTAGCTTCTCGGCTCGGGCAGTTCATGGGTAATGGTAAACCAGACAAGAGTGGGACTACCTGCGGCAACATAGCGCGCAATCACGGCAAAGGGCTGCGCGTATAACGCAATGCCGCCGTCCCGATAACAGTCAAGTACTCGTTTCAGCGGATTCGGGTTAATCGTTATACCGTCGCCCATCGGATCGCCGACAAACCCATTCTCGGGATCACCTGCCGTTCGGATCGATCCGTCGGTATTACGGATCAGCGGTGCCGTACTGCGCGGCATTTGCCGAACGACCGCCTGCTTGTCCACATCTATGCCGTAATAACGCAGCGCCATCGTCAGCGCAACGGCTTCGCAACCGGTCGGCAGTTCGGGGCGCTGACGGATCAGCGGAACGTCAAGCAACTTCGTAGCCAATGCGATCACATCCTTTCATGGTCCGGCTCTATACAGTTCCATTGTATTCATTTGACCGGTCAAGCGCAGCCTTTTTCTTCAAAAAAGACATGGCGGAACTCACCAGACATCGCCCGATTTCACATGAGTTTTACGGTGACTTTAAACACCATTTACGGAACCCCGACGAAAATTAAGAAAATCTTATTAAAATAAAGAAGGAGCGGTGAATATCTTTTTCATGAAAACGAAAAAAACTGCCGAACGATCCCATTAAACAAACGGAGGGACGGAAATGAAAATCGCCATTTTCACGGACACGTATGCGCCGCAAGTTAATGGTGTCGCAAAAACACTGGAACGTTTGGCCTGTTTTCTCGATAAAAAAGGCATCGATTACCTGATTTTTGCACCGAAAAATGTGAATCGTGAGCAAGCCGGTGAGCATATTGCCAAAATCCGCAGCTTCCCGCTAGTCATTTATCCCGAATGTCGCATTGCCGTACCGGGACCGATTTTCATCAAAGAAAAGATGGCGATGTTTCGGCCGGATCTGATCCACGTGGCGACCCCTTTTAACATGGGATTGATCGGCAGATACTACGCGCGCAAGCAGAACATTCCGATTGTCGGATCCTATCATACCGATTTTGCCGCTTATCTGAGCTATTATAAAATGGATTGGCTTTCCCCCCTGCTGTGGCATTATCTTCGTTTTTTCCACAATTCACTTTTGAAAACATTCGTCCCTTCGCAAGAAACACTGCGCCAACTGCGAAAAAAGGGCTTTCGCCGCTTGTCGATATGGAGCCGCGGCGTTGACTGTGACCTTTTCCATCCTCAAAAAAATTTCGAAAGCTCACCTTATCGGGAGAAATTGAATACCAAACATTTGCTCTGCTTCGCCGGACGTCTGGCACCGGAAAAAGACATCGGCACCTTGCTGAAAATCATGTATTCGGTCAATCAAAAAAAAGGAAAAGACATCCGCTGGTTGATCGCCGGCGACGGTCCACAGGCCGCCGAAATGAGAAAACAGTCCCCGGAAAACGTTCTGTTCACCGGCTACCTTGGACCGGAGCAGTTAGCGGAAGTTTATACCGCTGCCGATTTAATGGTATTCCCATCGTACACCGAAACCTTCGGAAACGTAGTTCTTGAATCGATGGCTTGTGGGACACCGGTCGTCGGCGCAAATGCGGGCGGTGTCCGAACGATTATCAGGCACACAAAGAACGGCATTCTTTGTCCGCCGAAGAACGTCGGCGTCTTCACTGCGGCGATTTTACAATTACTCGACGATGGCAACCGGCGGCGGGAGATGGGACGCGCTGCCCGAACTTACGCCTTAACGCAGAGTTGGGAACGCATTTTCGGCAGCTTATTGGCAGAATACGAGGCGGCCATTCAGGCACAGCGGCCGGACGACCGTATGCAGCAAGAAAAAGTGTAACTGATTATCCCCGTTTCTTTCATTAATTTCCACAGCTCGGTGTGACCGGTCACTTCAGAGTACCCACGGATTCCTCCTTAGTTTCGTTTTCTTTGCTCGCCTCATTTATCGTTTATTATCTTCATATTATCATATATATAATTTACACTATTTATTAATAATAATATTATTTTATAATTGATAATATTAATGCCTATATATCGCAACTTGGCCTACATAAAGTATATATAAAAATATTTAATATCAATTTATTTTTATTATAATTTTAGATATGCTATTATAAATGGCGAAGGCAAAATGAAACGATATGGGGGAATTAATATGGATATTGTGATTGTCGGGACTTCTCACGGCGGTTACGAAGCGGTAAAAACGGCACTGGAAAACTACCCGGATGCACGGATTAAGTTATTCGAACAAGCTGAAAAAGTGTCGTTCCTGTCGTGCGGCATCCAATTATATTTGGAGGGAGCCGTTCAGAACATCGACTACATTCACTATGCAACCAAAGAAGGTTACAGCGATCTGGGTGTCGACGTTTATGCGCACCATCAGGTCATCGGCCTGAATCCGGAAGCGAAAACAATCCGAGCCGTCAACCTCGATAATCGGCAGACCACCGACGTCGCTTACGACAAACTGATTCTGACGCCGGGAGCAGTGCCGCGCCGGCTGCCTTTTAAGGGAAATGATTTGGATAATATTTATTTTCTGCGCGGTCGTGAATGGGCGCTGAAAAACAAAGCAAAAATCGACGATCCGCATGTTTCGCAAGTGGTTGTCATCGGCAGCGGTTATATCGGCATCGAATTAACTGAAGCCTACGTTAAAGCGGGCAAAAAAGTCACGTTGATCGACGTCAGCGATCGCATCCTGCCGACCTACCTCGATAAAGAATTCACCGACATTCTGACAGCCGATCTCCAGCGGCGCGGCGTCGCCGTCCATACCGGCGAGTTCGTTCAGGAGGTTCGCGGAAAGAATGGGAAAGCTTCCTCGGTCGTAACCGATAAAGGAACCTATCCGGCCGATCTGGTCGCCGAAGCAGCCGGCGTCGTGCCAAATACCGACTGGCTGAAAGGGATTTTGGCCCTGAATCCGGACGGTACGATTCAAGTCGATGCCTATCAGCGCACCAGTGCGGCGGACGTGTTTGCCGCCGGGGACGCGACTCGGATCAATTATCTGCCCAGCGGCCAGGCCGTGCCGATTGCATTGGCCACAAACGCCCGTCGCCAGGGTGTCGCCGCCGCATTGAATCTGGAGAAACCGACCGTTCGCATTGAGGGCGTTTCCGGCACATCCGCGTTGTCATTGTTCGATTATAAATTCGCGACGACCGGCATCAAGGAGGCCACGGCCGACAAGAGCGGGCTGAAGACACGCTCCGTTTTCTTATCCGATTATTATCGTCCTTCGTTCGTGCCGCATACAGAAAAAATAGACATGAAACTAACGTATGAAATCGGCAGTAACCGGATAGTCGGCGGTCAGCTGCTGTCGAAGCACGACATCACGCCGGCAATCAACACGCTGTCGCTGGCTATTGCGGCCAAGCTGACGACGCAGCAATTGGCATTGGCTGATTTCTTTTTCCAGCCGGAATTCGATCAACAATGGAATTATCTCTGCCAGCTTGGACTGGCGGCCTATAAACAGGCGAAAGATGTCACACCGGTCGCCTTGTAACGGGCTGCTTCCCCGCTATTTTCGGTCAACGGACGTCCCCCACATCTGCATCGTTCAAGCAAGCATCGCAGGAGAGCGCAACGCTCTCCTGTTTTTTTGACCATTTTCGCCGGAGATGGCCGCATTGCCGTGAAACTCAATCTGCTTTCTCCACGTATACTCACAAGGCCGGTCCGTTTCTTGCTTTTTTCATCCGTTCGTGTTAATGATAGACTGAATATTGATTACTTTGGGAGTGAAGATGTTGACATTGCAGATACCGGAGAACGTCAATCTATTTGATGAAATGGCCAGGCAAGCCAAAGCGCATCCAAAAAGCATCGTCATTGAAGATACCAATAGTTCATATACGTATCGCAAATTCCTTATTTCCGTCGATGTGATGAGTAAAAAGTTGAACGAAGTCGTCCGTTATGAAAAACGGATCGGCCTTTTTCTGCCAAACGTGGTCGCGCAAGTGATCGTCTTGTTTGCTTTATTTAAAAACGAGCAGACCCCCTGCCTGTTGAACTTTACAATGGGCACGCAGAACATCATCGACTGTATCGAAACGGCGTCACTCGGGACTGTCATCACCTCGCGCGAGTTTGTGAAGAAAGCCAACCTCGATTTTACCGTTGAGGAAATGGGTAAACAAGTTAAGATCATCTATCTGGAAGACCTGGCCGGCAGCATTTCAGCGCGCCATAAGATTACCGGATTCCTCGAGGCCAGGACAAGGCGGCTGAAGAGACGGCCGATGGGTGAAATCATTTTATTTACATCGGGAACAGAATCAAAGCCCAAGGGCGTTGTCCTGACGCACCGCAACATTTTCGCAAATATTCAGCAAGTGTTCGCGCACATCGAGGTCCGGCAAACCGATCGTATTTTCAATCCACTGCCGCTGTTTCATTCATTCGGAATGACAGTCGGTTCGATCCTGCCGTTTATCTCAAACATTAAGACTTTTTTATATCCGACACCGCTCGCTTACCGCGATATCCCGAAAGCCATCGAACGGAATAAAAGTACGATTTTTGTCGGCACAAATACATTTTTTGAAAATTATGCCAGGTTTGCGACGAAAGAACAATTCAAGACATTGCGGCTCGTCGTGAACGGCGGCGAACGGCTGCAGAAAGACATCCGCGAACTTTACCGAAGAAAGTACGGCATCACGATTCTCGAAGGATACGGTGCGACAGAAACTTCACCGATTATTGCTTTGAACACACCGGTCCGCTATAAGGAAGGAACGGTGGGAACCATTCTACCGTTGATGGAAGCGAAAATCGCCAAAGTGGAAGGGATTGCCGAAGGCGGCAACTTACTGCTGAAAGGACCGAACGTGATGAAGGGTTACCTGATCCACGGTAGAGGTTTTGTACCCTGCGGCGAATGGTACAACACCGGCGATATTGCCAAAATCGATCAGGACGGCTTTTTAACGATTATTTCCCGATTGAAACGATTCGCCAAAATTGCCGGGGAAATGATTTCACTGAATAGAGTCGAAGAGTTGGCGCTCGACTGTTACGGCGAGTCGGACTTCTACGCTGTCAGCGTCCCCGATACGCGCCGCGGCGAGAAAATCATCCTCTTCACTACCAAAACCAATGTCTCCAAACGGGATCTGAAGAAAGTGATCAAAGAAAATAGACTGTCGATGCTGTACATGCCCGCCGATATCGTACACATCGACGAAATCCCGCTGCTCGGCAGCGGCAAACCGAATTATTGGGAACTAGAAAAAATCGCCAAGCAGCAAAAATAAGGTCGCGTAAGGAGGATGGATAGGTATATTTCTTATGTATTATTAGCTGATGATCTCATCAGAGAATAAAAGTGAAAGTGGCTGATAATATGATATAATTTGTAAAGGCACAGAAAAAGCAAAGAGCGGACCGCCTATGCCGCAGACTCCCGCATGAAGGGAGGCGCATAGACGTGACAGCATACGAAGCACTGACCCTTGCAATCGCATTTGCCAGTTTAATTCTCTTGGTAATAGAAGTTGTTGTAAGGATCATGGAAATGCTGTCAAAAACAGATCATAAAAAATAATCCGCCCTTATGCTTTTAGCCCAAGCTATGGCGGATTATTCCAGCTGTGGTGGCGGTTCTGCATTTGCAGTCTGTTGCCAAACCGTTGGTGGTAGCACACCAACGGTATTATTTTACTGACTTCCTGTCATTATTATACCTATTTCTGCTTTTTTGGGCAAGCTGACTGACTCGGCTATAAAAAAAGTTGGGCAACCTTAATTTCTGGTGTTTTGTTAAATTTCTGTATGGTGTTTATTGTCCAAGGATTGCCGGCTAGCGTGTCCGGCCAACTTTTTAGCGAAATGATCACCATTAAAAAAGTTCTCCCATCATCATGATGATGAGTAAAGAAGCAGAAAGTCAAAGGATCATCTGATAACGTACTCGTGGCTTCAAATCAAAGCGAACTTCTTCAATCATTATTTATTTTCTCACACCGAAACGAGTCAAGAGAACAGCAGGAACTTCAATTTTGGATAAATCACATAAAGTTTTTGGCAATCCGCCTGTCTCAAACCGTAGAGCACGAGTACGTAATAATTACTGTCATTGATCAACACAAGCGCTTTACGACGGTTGAGTGTAACCACATTGGCATGCCAGGAAAAAAACGGACGTTCGCTCGAGTCTTTCAGCGGTTTTTTGCCAAGCATTTTTAATCATTTTTGCGTACAATGAATCCGCATAGCGTTCTCCTTTTGAAAACGGTTTGGGAATGCACGTCGAAATAAAGCTGCCGCGTCCAGCAAACACCCTTTTAGCGATTGCCGAGCGTCAGCATACTAAAGCAACGGTTTACTACCTTTTTTTCACTCAGTTTGCCGGAGCGGATCAAACAGCGGACGCGCCGCCAGCGCCAACGCAGTTCGGTCATGAGCATTGTCCGCCGTCCAGATCATGAGCGAATCAGCGCCCGGGATGGCGCGCAACGCTTCGATGCACTCGCCGAACGGCGGTTCGGCTTCTGCATGATCATCGCCGTCCCGATACTGCCGCAGCCATGCCGTCCGCGCGACCGCACCGCCTGCTTCTGACTGAGACGGATAAGCTCCTTTACTGCAAAACATCATCCCGCCCTTTTCTGCCGGTGCCGCAACTCGGCAGTATTGCGGAACACCAACAGCAAGTTGACCACCACGAGCAGTGACGTCACGATAAAAACGCTGCGATAGCCGGCAAATCGGGAACTGTCTCTTATACACATCTCCGAGCCCACGAGACCCTAAGACATCTC
>UQRJ01000166.1 GCA_900543345.1 uncultured Sporolactobacillus sp.
CTGCCCAATCAACCATTTTTTTCAACCACCGCCTGCATTGACAGTCGCTGCCATTCCATACTTTTGCAGCACATCTGATGAATAACAAGGCCTGAACCGTTGATACTCGTAACGATTTCGGCTTTTTTTATTTTACTTTTTGGTCGTATTATTGTTGTGTAACGTTATTATATGTGAGACAATATTAGTTATCACACGGGGTTTACCTAGGGAGAATGTCCAGATGTTTCTCAAAAAGATGAAGAATAAAAAAACAGGGCGCACGTACCTGTCAATTGTCCATGGTTATCGCGACAAGGTAACCAAAAAGACCAAGGTCAAAACGATTGAATCCCTCGGATATCTCGATGCGCTTGAAAAAAAGTATAGCGACCCGATCGCTTTTTTTGAGGAAAAAGTGAAACAGATGAATCAGGAACGTGCCGCAGAAAAATTCACGATGACGTTCCACATCGGCAGGGAAGAACGCATTCAGGAGAAAACGGCTAATCGTAAAAACTTCGGCTATGCCGTCTTGAGCCAGATTTATCATGAGCTGGGCATTCATACTTTTCTCAAAAACCGGCAACGCCATACTCAAGAAACTTATGACGCCAATACCATCATGAAGCTTCTCGTGTTCTCCCGTCTGCTTTTTCCATCCTCTAAAAAGAAGACGTACACGCAAAGGGAACGTTTTTTCGAGAAGACCAACTTCTCCCTGGACGACCTCTACCGCTGCCTGTCTTTCTTTAATCGGCACCGGGCCGCGCTTCAGCTCTGGCTCCATGAACGGATCCGGCAGCGCTACGGGCGCCGGGACGACCTGGTCTACTATGATGTGACCAATTATTATTTTGAAATAGATGCGGACGATACGCTCCGAAAAAAGGGCGTTTCGAAAGAGCATCGCCCGAATCCGATGGTTCAGATGGGTTTGTTTATGGACACGGACGGGATTCCGATCACTTATGGTCTCTATCCCGGAAACAAGCTGGACAAGCAAACGTTTATTCCAATGCTCCGAACCATCCAGCACAACTTTTCCCTCCACCGGATCATTGTGGTCGCCGATAAGGGAATGACGACAGGGGACAACATCTGGTACACCCTTTCCGCAAAAAACGGTTATATTCTCAGCTACTCCGTCCGCGGCGCAGACCGAGCCTTTAAAAACTATGTTCTGGATCCCGACGGCTATCGTCCCGGCAGAGATGGATTTAAGATCAAGTCACGCCTCTACCCTAGAGAAATCACGGTCACGGCCAAAAGCGGAAAGAAGATCAAAAAACGCGTAGACGAAAAGCAGGTCATTTTTTACAGTGAGAAGTATGCCCGGAAAGCACAAGCCGAACGTGCGCCGGCCCTTGAGAAGGCCAGACGCCTCATTCAGAATCCCTCCCGATATAATCGGGCCACCTCCAGTGGCGCTGCGAAATATGTGAAGCATCTGACCTTCGATTCAAAAACAGGGGAAATCATGAAAACGAGGCAAACCACCCTTTTATTCGATGAGGAAAAATTAAAAAGAGAAGAACAGTTTGATGGGTACTACGCCATCATCACCAGCGAATACCAGGAAACGGACGAACGCATCATTCAGCTCTACCGAGGCCTTTGGAAAATTGAAGAAAATTTTAAAGTGACCAAGAGTGACCTAAAAACGCGGCCGGTCTACCTTTCTACT
Organism: uncultured Sporolactobacillus sp.; assembly: GCA_900543345.1. Taxonomy (GTDB): domain Bacteria; phylum Bacillota; class Bacilli; order Bacillales; family Sporolactobacillaceae; genus Sporolactobacillus. Next base: position 1,667 of record UQRJ01000166.1, read on the forward strand.
CAGGAACACATTGCCTCCCATTTTCTGATTTGCTTTGTATCGCTGGTGATTGCCCGGCTCTTAGAGCGGCGCCTAAAGGGAAAATATTCGATCCCCACTCTGATTGAAAGCCTGAGAAAAGCATCCTGCAGCCACATTAAGGAGAACTATTATCTGTTCGATTATTATGACGAGGTGCTTGCCGACATCGGCCAGGCCTTTGGCATTGACTTTGGGAAGAAATGCCTGTCGCTCAAAGAAATCAAAAAAATTTTAGGAGAGGTTAAAAAGGCAGAAATTACACAACAGTTTTGTGACAAATAGAAACAGCCAGAACCCCTTTAACTCCAAGGATTCATGGCTGCTTTTTAATCAAATTAGGTGCAAAAGTCAGGTTGTAATGCCAATTTTTCCCGCGGTCAATCTAATTCCCAGTTTTTCTCTATGATTTTTCACTATCTCGATCCCACCCTGTTTAGTCTGTGTACAATCACAGTCGCATCTAGGTCGCCGCGACAATCCCGTTCTCGTTTTACCTCGGAAAAGATCGACTAGGCATGAACGCCAAAAATTGCTAAGGCTAAAATGGATTTTTGATAGTCAACCGGAGGCCGCCACTTGATCTGAAACAAGACGTCCGTTGTTCATGCTAAGCATAGTCAGCGCAAACTAGTCTCCTCTATTCATGAAATATTCTTCCTCTAAAAAAGTAACCTTGAGCTTACCTTAGTGACGACGACTTATTCGCCCGTAAATTTAATTTTCACCCGTCCCACCACCGAAGCAGCAGAGCGAAACTATTTGTGTCGCTCGGGAGTTTGCGGAAAACAAACGGAACATGAGTTCATTTCTCTGCGAGGCGGTATTTAGCCCTTTTCCGCACGCAGCATCTTCTCCTGCCCAAACCAGAATAAGCCGCAGAGAAAGGAAATCAGGCCAATAATTGCCCCCATAACGGGGATACCGAACGATTCGAATAAATAACCGAAGAGCGCATAGGACAATTGCATGACACCGGAATAGGTTGCCGTATGAAGGGCAAAGACTCTCCCCCGCACTTCCCTTCTCGTATACATTTGCATCAGATAGCTATCCAGAGGAATAATAATTCCCGAATGAAAGCGCATCAAAAGCAGCATCAACATCCCAATTGCAAAAACGTTTGACTGGGCCATTAGCGTAAAAAACAGGGCCTGCATTAAATAAGCGAACCCGTAGCAGCGATTGGCCCGCCTGGCGCTGCTTCCAACAAAACGTTGAACAAAGACGGCGCCTAATAGTACACCCAAACCGTCGACAGCATACAGCAAACCAATGCCGAAGCCGCCCATCTGGTAAACTATGTCTCCCAGTGTGGGAATGAGGATGGCATAGCCGCCCCCGGCAAACCCCCAACTCATTCCGATGAAAATGATTGATCTGGCCGCTCGATTATGTAAAACCGCTTCGAGACCTTGCTTTAGCGCACTGACATAAGTGAGCCGGTTGTAATTTTCCGATTTGTGTTCGGTGAAGTGAATCCGAAAAATACAAAGCGCAGACCACAAATAAGAGAGCGAATTAATCATGAAGCAAACCGTTGGATTTAGAAATGAAGAAACGATCCCGCCGCCGGCAGCGCCTAATATACTTAACAAACCGGATGTCCCCGCATTCAGCGTATTCGCCCGGACAAGATCTTTTGCCGGGACAATCAGCGGAAAAGCAGCTTGCTGCGCAGGTGCGAACATGACTCCGGAGAGCCCGACAAACAGGGCACCGATGTATAGAAGAAATAGTTGCTGAAGAAGGAGCGCCAAGGGAAAAAAGAGAACAAACGCCGCCCTGGCCAAATCGCTGATCAACAGAATCGCCCGTTTAGGACAGCGGTCGATAAGCGGACTTACAAACGGACCGACTATCACCGCGGGAAGTGAGCGGCATAATAAGATCAGCCCCATTGCCGACGGAGATTGTGTCAACGACAACGTCACCATGCCGAGAGCAACCTGGTTAAACCAATCTCCCAAAATACTGCCGCTACTGGCTAACCAGAGATTCCGGTAATTCGCATTGACTGTCAATAAACGATGCTTTTGCAATCATCCTCTCTCCCCATCCGTTACGGCTGACGGGTAAACATGTTTTCTAATTGCCTTCATCTTTCGTTTTCCGACCGTCAGCCGCTTGGAAAACGTTTCTGCAATTTCAGTTCACTGTGCGCGACTAACCCATCTAGCGGAATATCGTACTTGCTGCTTAAGATAAGGACCTGATCCAAAATATCCGCCAACTCTTCGCACAAGTGCTCATGCTTTTTTTGCGCCGTTTGCTCCGGTTCGCCGGGATGATCGCGGCCGATCTCGATCGCTCTGACGGCTTGGGACAATTCGCCCACCTCTTCACTGAGATAAGCCAGACGAATGAATGGCGAGTATTGATACCAATCTCGTTGCTTATAAAATTCCACGAGCCATTTTTGATGTTCACGAAGTCCCATCGCTTGGATTCCCCTCTTTTTCAAGATATCTCATTGGCCTACAAAATGCCATCGTTATGCCCAACGATTGTTAACAGATCTACTAAACTGCAGCAACAAAGGGTCAATGAACATCCCACCTTTTTTATATCTAGTTAATCCCTACGCGCCAAATCATCGAGCACACATCTATCAGGAAAAAACGGACGTAAACGGCAAGGTCCTTTCCGACGTCCGCTTAATTCGGTTCCGGCCTCACTAAGTCGGCCAATTTCCCGTTTGCTGCCGCAATGAGATCGTGTGCCGCCAGTTTAAGGGTCCGATTTCTCACGCCGATGCCGCAATAGACAATCGTCAGTTTCGCGACGGCCTGATCGAAATAGACATGAATTTTATTGTCAACATGCAGCGGCGATAAACCACCGACTTGATAGCCAAGCTCTTGTTCAACAACATCCGCCGCAAGCATCCGCAACTTTGACCGTTTGATGCCGAGAACCCGGCTCAGTTTTCCGTAATCAATTTTTTGGGGCCCTTGCAGAGCGACAAAGACAGATTGACCGGCCGCATCGAAGCCGATGGTCTTAATCACGCTTTCCGCAGCGACGTCATGCAGAGTGGCAAGCCCCGCTTCAACATTGGTTATTTCAGCATGGTTGATTAATTGATAGTCAATCTGCTTGGCGTCGAGCAGTTCGATTAATGCATCACTAATCGGCATGAGAGCACCCCTTTCTATCTATTAAATATTTAATAAATGCTGAAGTGCATAAGCAACGCCGTTTTCATCATTTCTCTTCGTTACAAATGTGCTCATCTTCTTCACAGAAGGAGCGGCATTCCCCATGGCGATTTTGGCACCCGCCACTTTAAACATCGGGATATCATTGTGATTATCGCCGATCGCAATAATCTGTTTGTTCGCTAATCCTAGCCTCGCCGCCAAAAATTCAATGCCTGTTCCCTTATTGACATGGTGAGGGATAAATTCGAGGACATATGTACCTGAAGAAGTCAATTCTACCTGATCGGAAGTAGAGAAAGCAATCATTGTGTTCAGTAAACGTTCGGAATCATAAGTAAACGTTAACAGTTTATAAATTGATAAATCTTTTTTTAATAAACCGACTGGATCGCTCACGCGAATTTGCCCATATTGGCGGAACTGAGTCTTTGCTTTTTCCCACAGTTTATCTCTCCTGCCAACGATCATCTTATGGTCGATGAAGTAGTCCAGTTCCCTGTTTAAATGTGTCTCTCCATTGGTTGGAACTAGCAAGCCATTTCGCGTCGTCAATTCAAAATACATGTTTTCAGTTAATAAATAAGTTAGTATTTTTTGAACAGCCCGAATGGGTATCGACGTCGCATGAATGATCCGTCCGGATGAGTCCTGAATGACCGCTCCATTTGAGCCGATCACTGAAGCAAGCAAGCCGTTTTCGTTCATCAAAGCCTGTGCGTCAAACACAGCTCTTCCGGTGACAACGGCAATTTGATACCCTTTTCTTACTAATTTTTTAAGAGCCCGTTTATTTTCTGCACTGATCTTTCCATCCGAACTCAGCAATGTACCGTCCAAATCAATTGCAATTAGTCTCATGTAAGCTCCCTCCTTCCCATTTTATCATTCATAATTCTTATAATTGCACGTAAATGACTGTTTATAATCATTCTATCACCTAAATCATGCATATACAATTATTTATGGGATAAAATGTGCAAAAGCAATGCAGGAAGTGCTCTCTTCCATTGTGTCGGGTTGATAAAAATAGTATCTTTTAGGAAAAGGGGAAAATAAATGATGTTTAAACAAGAACGACAAACAAAAATTCTGCAGATCGTCCAGGCTGAAGGAAAAGCGGAGGCAAAGGCTCTTAGCGGCCGGTTGCGTGTTTCTGAAGATACTATCCGTCGCGATCTGCGGGAAATGGATAAAAAAGGGTGGATCCAGCGCGTTCATGGAGGCGCCTTCCCGATACATTCCGGCCCGCTCACTTTTTCGGATCGAGACGAGGAAGTCCCGGAGGAAAAAGTCATACTTGCAAAGAAGGGAGCCGAATTTATTAACGACGGGCAGTTTATCATTTTGGACGGCAGTACAACGAACCTGCAATTAATCAATCGTCTCCCTAAAAATCTACGGGCGACGATCATCACCAATAGTATTGTAAATAGCCTGAAGCTATCCGTCTTCCCCAACATTGAAGTGATCACTCTTGGTGGCCGGTTGTTTAAAGATTCGCTCGTCAATGTCGGCGGCGCCGTCATCGACGCCTTGCGGACCGTCAAAGCCGATCTCTGTTTTCTGGGCGTTTATTCGATTCATCCCGATTTTGGCTTAAGCGTTCCCGATTATGAAGAATCGTTGGTCAAGAAACAAATGATTCGCAGCGCCAATAAAACCATCGCCTTATTGACTAAGAACAAATTAAATACCATCTCACGCTACTCGATCGAACATATTAATCGCCTCGATTACCTTATCGTCAGCCAAGGGGTGCCGGAGCAGGCGTTAGCTGCTTACCTTCATGCCGGCATAGAGATCATCCGGGCTAAATGAATTGAACAAGTAGCTGGTTTAGCAAGGTTTCACCGTGTCTTTGCGCTTTGCCGAACTGTCGGCGCCTGATTGCCGCCGATACAGAGGAGCAGTAAAAATTCAACAAGAGCGATCGGATCGGCTCATGACAACAAATTGTTATATAATAAAAGATATAATCTGTCTCTTATACACATCTCCGAG
>UQRJ01000167.1 GCA_900543345.1 uncultured Sporolactobacillus sp.
CGAGATGTCTTAGGGTCTCGTGGGCTCGGAGATGTGTATAAGAGACAGACGAAACCTCGTTTCCGCTGCCGATGGTCGCCATCGGCGGTGTAACGCCGGCAGATGTGCCCGATCTGCTTGCCGCCGGCGCCGCCGGTGTCGCCGTGATCTCCGCCATTGCCGGAGCGAAGCGGGTTGACCAGGCCGTCCGGCAGTTTTTAACTGAGTTGGACAAGAAAAAATAACCGGCTCCAACTGCGCTATATTCGCAGTTACCGATCCCGGTTCGGAGCGATTTTTCGCTTGAATCCCGCGCAGCTTTTTCTTGATTTGAATCATTTCGCCGCTTCAAAGCGGGCCGGAACGACGAACTTTTTTCTTCCTTATACAGCCGAAGTATTTCCGCCACTGGTAATCCCTTGACGGATCCGCCGTTCATTATACGTCAAAAAGACCAGGAACATCACGACATACAGGGCGAGTGGGATCCAGACATAATTCATCCTGATCATCGACAAGGTCGCTGCATTCTGCGCCTGATTGGAGACGTACCCGGACAGATGGAACAGCCCGGCGGTTATCATCCCGCCGAGGCCAAGTCCCATGTTGACACCGAAATCGTCGGTCGAGGCCAGAATGCCTTCCGCCTGGATGCCCAGCGTCGTCCCATAACGAATCGTATCGGCGATCATGATCGAAACAAGACCGATAATGATGCCATGACCGATCGAATTGATAAAAATACCGCCGTACAGGATGGCCAGTGTCTGCGTGTACACGCCGATCGTCTGAATGATCTGGCCGATGAAGGCAACGACGATCCCGGCGAGCATCGTCCGTTTCTTGTCGAAATGTTTAGCCAGCCAAACAATCAACACGACACCGATCAGTGCCGCCAACGTAAAGCTATTGGCCTGCGGCACCAGGTTTTCGTTATGCCATGTGTATTTAAAATAGTAGATAGTCGTCTGATTCTTGATCGCCGTCGTCAGCCAATACAGAAAAATGACAATCGACAAAATCAGCCACGGCTGATTTTTCCGTAACATGGCCAGCACTTTAGCGATCGGCTGATGAGCGATCTCGGGATTGCTGAATCGCTCATGGACATGGAAAAAGGTATTGAGAATAAGAAGCAGCGAAATCACGCCGAACAAAACGATCGTCAGCAGAAAACCGAGGCGCTGGTCGCCGCGTCCGAACCAAGCGACCAGCGGTACGGTAAAGACGGCAACGATAATCTGTACTGAGCTGCCACCGAACTGACGGATCACGCCGAGCAGCGTCAGTTCCTGTTCATTTTTCGACAGTGTCGGCAGAATCGACGTAATCGGCAAGTTGACCGCCGTATAAAAGAAGCCGAGACCAAGGTAGGTTATGTACGCCCAAATCAGTTTTCCGGCCTGCGAGAAGTCCGGCGTCACAAATGTCAACACGGCGAAGGCAACATACGGCAGAGCATACCAGAGAAAGAACGGCCGACTCTTCCCCCAACGCGAATGTGTATGATCGATCATGATACCGATAATCACACTCTCAAGGACATCGAGTACGCGGGCGACAATGAACAGAATCGCCACCTGGCTCGGATCCAGTCCGTAGACATCGGTGTAAAAAAATAGCAAGTAAGTCGTCATCATCTGAAAGACAAGGTTGTCTGCAGCATCGCTCAGCCCGTAGCTGACCCGCTCCGGCCAGCTTGTCTGCCATTTTTCTTCCATATTAATTGTCTCTCCTTCTGCCCGAATCAGGCATCACACCTGCGATATCCGGCGGTCATTTTTTCGGATCGGCCAACCGGCGGTACACCGTGGTACCGACCGCGTCATTCGTCCACATCCAAACCACGTGACCCAATGCTTCGGAAACGTGCTCCTCAACCGGCTGATCTTTCGCCGCCGGCACCGTCTTCATTGCCGGCATGATGCCGAGATGGAACGCAGCCCAAACAGCCAGACCGAAGACGGAACCGCCGCCGGCTTTGATTTTCGGTTCATATTGCGACAGAATTTGATACACTGCGGCAAACGTCGTCGAAAAACCGAAATGGACGAGGTAACTGACCCACGGTAAATCATGACCGGCATAACGATAAGTCGCGTGTGTGGTGGACGCGGAGAATCCCAGCTGCTCAAGCAGCTTCTGCGGCGGATTGGTTGCGTCGCGCTCCGGCGTCCGCGGCGGCAATATATTTTCCCAGCCAATTTTCACCAGACCGGAAATGAGGCCGGCAGCAATTCCGGCCGTGGCGACAGCTTTTATATTCAATAATTTTTTATCTTTTTTGATCAATAGATCCCAGCTCCTTTTCAAATTTCTATCAGTTGTCCCGTATGGACTAGTATAGCCGTTTCGGGTCTCGCAATGGTAGGTAAATGCTTGACCGGGGGAGTCTTTGTTTCGCACCGATTTCCGACAACCGGCCCATTGATTTATTTTCTCCGTTTTTTCCGTTATCGGTTACCATTGATTGATGATTTTGCGACTTTTGCTCATTTTCTTATGACTCGCCGAAGCAACACTCGATTACCGGCTTTCGGCCACGGCACACCTGGATGCAAGTTGGTTCTATTGTCTTTAGTCGGTCCTATTCCGCAGTAAGTTGGACCTAATCAAGCCGAAGTCGGTCCTATTCCACCAAAACTTAGTCCGATTGGCGAAAAAGTTAGTCCCATTTATTTTTTGGGGGTTGCAACGGTAGAGGATTCTCGTCGTTTTTCGACAATTTCATTATTTTTTTGCTCTTCAAGCAGGACTTTCTTACCAGGTCGCGAATGAAATCAGTATCCGAATTGAAAGGACTGATCTTTCCGTGATCCTGAAAAAGTTGCTCGTTCCCCGCCGGCTGCTTGCGACTTCTGCATTGCTTGGACGACTTCCGGCCAGGCACCGACAGTACGCCACAGTCGAACAGGCTTTTTCCCGACGTTTGGCCGGATGGCGCGGCGAACAGCAGACGGCCTATTATCTTCATCAATTGTCGATACAGTCTTGCTACTGCTTACACAATCTACGGTTGGTACTTGACGATCAAGTTTTTGAAATCGATTTGCTGATGCTGACACCGCGGCTGATCATTATTGTCGAAGTAAAAAATTTTTCCGGGGCGCTGCATTTCGATCCTATCTTTAACCAACTGATCCGCACCGATGGCGACCGTCGGGAAGGATTTTCCAATCCGTTACTTCAAGCCGACCGGCAACGTCGTCTACTGCGAAAATGGTTTGCTGCACACCGGCTGCCGCTGCCGCCCATCAGTTATCTCGTGGTAATCGCCCATGCTTCGACATTGATTAGCACGTCTGCCAATGGGAGTCAAATCGGCAATGTCGTCTGTCATGCCGAACAACTGGAGAAAAAGTTGACACAGCTCCTCATTCGACACACAGCGAATTGGGCCGACGACAGTCAGCTTCGCCGAATCGGCGCGCTGCTGGCAGCCCAGCATATAGAAGCGAAGCTGGATCCATTCACGCGTTTCAATGTTGCCGCAAGTGAGATCTTCCGCGGCATTTACTGCCCAGACTGTCTCTCGTTTCAAATCGAAAGGCATTACGGCAGTTGGTTCTGCCGTCGTTGTGGCCGAAAAGCGAAAAACGATCATATTTCTGCCGTACTCGATTATTTTTTACTGTTTGGGCCAACGATGACCAACACACAATGTCGACAGTTTTTACAAGTCGACAGCCACCAGCTCGTTACGCGGTTACTTCGACAAATGGCGTTACCGAGCGGCGGAAACGGCCAAGGTATCGGACGTTATTATCTGGCACCGTCACATGAATTTTTTCAACAAAATTATATGTTCGTTCATCCGAAGGCGTAGATCTGAACCCTTTTCGTAGTAGACCCTTTGGAGTTCGACCGACCGGTAATTCATTCGAAGGCGTAGATCTGAACTGCTCCGTTACCCTATTGCGCTTCAAGTTATTCCTAAGACCCGGAGCCGGTCCTATTGCACGGTGAGTTGGGCCTAATCAAATCGGTGCCGGTTCTATTCAGCTAAAACTTGGTCCTGTTCATGGAGCCCCATGTTGGCCGCTCGGCCGGCAACGAAAAATGCTGATACAAAAAAAGTCGCCTCCACGGCCCGACTTTCCGGTCGCAGGACAACTTTTCTAATTAAAATATATCCGCCGTTTGACGTAAGACTCAGTTGAGCATGAGACAACTTTTACCTTCGGTGTAAAATCCTCCCGGGCGTTACCTCATGTCCAGATCGCGCCGGCGATAGCCGATCGTGCCGATGGTCATCAGCACGCCGGCCAAGGCGATCATCCACCAGAACGTTGTCCAATCGACATCTTTCACCGGTACTTTCGGCACCCAGCCGTACGGCGTGATCTGTTTTGCCCACTTCGGCAACTTAAGCAGATTGCCCATATACAGCGACATAAAACCGTAGGCGAGCAGCAGCCAGGGTAAACTCGTTAGTCGCGGCAGCCAGCCGACCAGCACCGCCGCAACAGCAACGATCATGAGCACCGCCGGCAATTGGCCGAGGAAGGTCTGCCAAAACTCTACGCCGGTGATCCGTTCGGCCCCCGCTTCGATCATGCTGTTGCCCATCAGTACCACACCGGCAATACCGGCCAGAAAAACGCACACACCGGCGACCATGCCGGTCAGCTGATAAGTGAAATATTGTTTCACGCGCGATACCGGCTTAGCGTACACCACCTCCAGCAATCCTCGGCCTTCGTCGCCTTTCAGCCTGTTCATGATCTGGACGGCCGGAATCGAGCCCAGCACGGCAAAAATAATAACGAGTAATGACATGAAATTCAAAATAATCGTATGATTGGCATCATTCACAGCTGCCGAACCCATGAGTTGCTGCACGGTCGAGTTGTTTTTCAGAATATCGCCGATCGTATTGAAAACCGACCCGTACATCGCACCGAATGCAAACATCCCGACGATCCAAGCCAGCAACGAACGCCGCTCCAGTCGCCACAACAAGGTTGCTGGTCCGGCAAGAATTGGCGAGGCGCCGCGACGACCCGGCCGCGTCGAAATCGCACCGGCACCCATGTCGCGCTGCAAATTAGCAATAGCGGCCAATATGAACAGCACCAGCGCCAGCAGCGACAGATAGAGGACCGGCAGCCAATCATTGTCGCCGTACACCTGCAATTTTTCAATCCAACCGAGCGGCGACCACCACGTATAGTCGGGATCGTTGACGTCGGTCATCATCCGCACCAGATAAGCTAGGCCGAACAGCAGATAAGCCAGGCCGGTCGCACCGGCGGCATTGTCGGCCAGTTGAGCGGTCACCAGCGCCAGCATACCGAACGACAGTCCGACGGCGGCCAGGCCGAGACCGAACAGCCAGCTGCCGTTCGCATCCATCCCCGGCATGCCGGAAACCGACAGCCCGACGGCATAAAGAACGCCGATCAGTACATTGACCAGAAGCAGTTCCAGAACCGCCCCGCAGAGCGGCGCCAGCTTGCCGACGGCGCGGGCGCGGATCATCTCCGTCATCCCCTCGTCCTCCTCACGGCGAGTCGCATGAATCGCCAGTGAAAAATTCATGATCACTTGCAAAATTGCCATAAACAGAATCATTTCGCCGGCAAAAACATCGGCAGTTGTGATCTTTCCCTGCCAGGGGAAAGCGCCAAGAATCGACGCCATCGCCGGACCCTTTAACGTCTCGAGAATTGCGTTAATCTCTTTTTCCGTGCCGTAGAGGTCTTTAAATTCGGCGGCCACTGCCGTCACGAAACCGGCCAGGAAAACGATCCAGATGATCAGCCGCAGCCGGTCGCGTTTGAGACCGATGCGGGTCAGCAGGCCGGTACGGGCAAAGTTCGTTCCGTTCATCAGTGTCACTCCCCTTCGTCGGCGGATTGCTCATAGTAGCGCATAAACAGATCTTCCAGCGCCGGCGGATTAGACTGCAGCGCCTGGATGCCATGGGCCGACAGATAATTGATCACCGTGCCGATCTGTTCGGTTTCCACCGAGAATGAGACCTGCCGCGGCTGCCGACCAGCCTTAACATCACGCACGCCCGGCTGATCCGCCAAGTCGTCCAACGCCCTGGTCGTGGTCACCGTGATGACTGTGCGTGTCAGATGACGCATCTCGGCCAGTGTCCCCGTTTCAATGATCCGCCCTTTACGGATAATGGCGATCCGGTCGCACATCTTTTCGACTTCGGAAAGGATGTGGCTGGAGAGCAAGACGGACTTCCCCCGTGCTTTCAATTCGGCAACGGAACGCTGAAACAGTTGTTCATTCAACGGATCGAGCCCGGAGGTCGGTTCATCGAAAATGTAAAAATCGGCATCGGCCGAGAAAGCGGCGATCAGTGCCACTTTCTGCCGATTCCCTTTTGAATAGGTCCGGCCTTTCTTGCTCGTATCCAGTTCGAAGCGCTTAATCAGATCGTCGGTGCGCGGCGAATGCCTTTGTCCGCCCATTTTAAGAAACAGGTCGATGATTTCGCCGCCTGTCAAATTCGGCCACAGATACACGTCGCCGGGCACGTAAGCCAACCGCCGATGAATGGCCACGCTGGACTTCCAGACATCTTTGCCGAAGATCGTCGCCGATCCGCCGCTGGCACGAATGATCCCCAGCAACGTGCGGATCGTCGTCGACTTTCCGGCACCGTTCGGCCCGATGAAACCGAAAACCTCACCGGGATAGACACTAAACGTGATATCATTCAAGGCCTGAAATTTACCGAATCGCTTTTGCAGATGATTAATTTGCAATACAGGAGTGGACATGGCAATGTCTCCTTTCAGTTCTGAATTCGCTCCTAGCATAAAGCTGTGCAAAGTAAAAGTCAACAAAAAGTGAAATATTTATATTATATATTTCACTATAAAATAC
>UQRJ01000168.1 GCA_900543345.1 uncultured Sporolactobacillus sp.
ATCCGTACGTACGGTGGTAGGAGAGGACGGAGAAATTATCTCCTCCTACTCGATTAACAGGGATTTCCACAAGTTTTCGCGACGTTTGTGGATAATCAGTCGATGGATGCAGTGGTTATCCACAAGTTATGCACAATACCAAGAAAAATGTGCATAACGAGTATTTTTTCACCGATGATAATGCTTTCACAAAAAAAAGCACGATCAGCGATTGTAATATACAGGGTAAATAACGATGTATTATTTCTGGTGAAAGCGCAACTTGCCAACATTCTCGTAATGAAAGGCCCTCCGTGTGGATATTTGCCCGCCGGGCTGTGGATTTGTCCGAATTCAACCAAGTCAGCCCTCCAGATTTTGTGGCAAACAGGTGATTCCATACGGAATGTAGACAGGTGCCTGTGGATATGTGGATAACTCCTGTGTATAACTTATGCATAAGGCGGGGATAAACTGTGAATATCGATATTCTGGCTGTCGGTAAGCTAAAAGAAAACTATTTTAAACAGGGAATAGCGGAATACGGCAAACGATTGCGCCCCTATGCGTCTATTTCAATCATTGAAGTGGCCGACGAAAAGGCGCCGGAGAATTTGTCCCCGGCCGAAATCCACCGTGTACTGGCTGTCGAAGGCGATCGTCTATCCAAAAAAATCGCCGATCAGGCTTATGTCGTAGCCCTAGCAATCAACGGCCAGCAGTTGTCTTCAAAGCAGTTTGCCGCCAAGATTAATGAATTGACTATCTACGGCCACAGCCACATCGTTTTCATGATCGGCGGATCGAACGGTTTAAGCTCGGATATACTGAACCGGGCGGATTTCCGTCTCTCCTTTTCGCCATTCACATTTCCCCATCAATTGATGCGACTGATTCTGATTGAACAGATTTACCGGGCATTCAAGATTATTCGCCATGAACCGTATCATAAGTGAAGGAGGGTTTGATGGCAAAAATGATTATAAAATAGCATAGTGATTATCTTTACTGTACAATAGACGAAAATGTATCGCTCTTCTAATTTATTTAATGCTGGGAGTTTATCCATGAAAATTGATCGGTTACTTGAAATGACCGTCTATTTGCTTAAAAAACTACGTGTCCCTCTCGTTTAGAATCATCAGGAGGCTGGTTAAGAAACAACGAATGAACGTATCGTTAAGCGCAAAGAGGTTTTCGCTATTGATCATACATACGTTGATTGTTGCGGCTACCTTCATACTCCTGATCTTTTTCCCGGGGCTTCTATCTAAGGGAATGTCCTGGGACTTTATTAACGTATGGGGGCCAACGTCAATCATGGTGCTTTTTTACAGCATTATAGTGGTAAGCGTCCTTTATTATGCTTTTGGCTTATTACTTATTTTTACAGCTAAAAAGAAATTGAATGACGGAGAATCGAATCATAAATGAATAAGGCTTTTGATGAGCGTCGACAATGCAGGATATCATAAAGAGACGATTCATATACAGATAATCCGAATTTTTTGAGGTGATGCTTTGAAATCGGCAGCGAATCTTATTTCAATAGCCAGGCTTGTTTTTGCGCTGACGTTAGTTTTTACCGAACCGTTAAGTGCAATGTTTTTTATCCTGTTTCTTGCTTGCGGAATCAGTGATGTCTTGGACGGCTATGTCGCGAGAAAAACCGGAACGACCAGTAAATTGGGCGATAATATCGATTCCGTCGCGGATTTCGTCATGTGCCTCGTGTTGATAAGCGTTCTCTATGTAGTCGTAAACCCGACAACTTCTATTTTAATTTGGCTGCTGTTCATCATCGTCATCCGCATTCTATCGACGATGATCGTATTTGTGAAGTACCGGACTTTTGCGATGCTGCATACCTACGGAAATAAAATAACGGGATTGCTGCTATTTGTATTTGTTCTGGCGCTGCCTTTCGTCCAAACCAATTGGTTGTTGTCTGTCGTTTGTTTGATGGCCAATCTTTCCGCTATCGAAGAATTGCTCATCAATCTGTTTTCGGCGGAATTGCAATTGAATAAAAAGAGTCTATTTTTGCGATAAACCTTAAACATCCCCCCGCGTGCAAAAATTATTGACAGTGGGGTCGTTCCAGTGTTTTTGCCCGGATCATTTAATCGGTCATCATTTTTTCTGCCTTTCATTCAGGACTCTTTTTCACTCTGATTCACCTTATTAAACGTAACGAAGCGCTTTTTTAGTGAAATTTTTTGGACTTGGTAGCCATAATGGCGTAACGCTTTTTTGTAGCGTAAGAAAGAATGGTCAATTGCCACGCCGGCAATTTTTTCAATTTCAGCAAAAGACAGCGTGAGGGCTTCTCTGCCGGCATTCTGAATGTGTTGCCACAAAAGATCGTATTTACTCATCAGCTAATATCTCATTCCTCGGTTAAATTTTTATGTGCTTATGTACCATATCCTTCAGCGGCGGTGTCGGCCTTTTTTCTGTTATTGGGTTTTATACCTGCAACTGTTCCGGATCGAACCGGCTAAAATCGGCGCGGACAAAGCAGTCGATGCCGTCCATCTGTAATGCCGGCCGGTCGTTGATCAGCAGCGTCGGAACACCTTGGGCCTTGGCAAGAACGGGTAGAAAATTAGCCGGAGCAACGGCAAGCGACGAACCGAGAATAATGAATCGGTCGGCAGCGGTGACGGCGCGTTCGGCTTCGGCAAAGCCGCGCACCGGTTCGCCGAATAATACAATGTCCGGCTTCAGCACACTGCCACAAATAGTTCCGTTGCGTTTAGCGCTGCAATGTGGAAATGACTGATGGCGAATCGTCGCCGTATGATAAACTTTTCCGCAAGCCGGGCAGACGGTGCGGTCGAACGATCCGTGCATTTCAATCACATGCGTGCTGCCGGCTTTTCGATGCAGGCCATCGATGTTTTGAGTGATGACGGTCACCTGGTGTCCAGCTTCCAGTGAGCTTAACCAGCGGTGCACGGCATTCGGTTCTGCGCCGAGCAGCAGGTCGATAGCGAATAATGATCGGTAAAAGGCCCAGAATTCCCGTGGCTGCCGGCGTAGATAATTGACGGACAGGCAGCGTTCGACATCTTTATTGTTATAAAGCCCACCCGCTCCGCGGAACGGCGGGATACCGGACGGCACACTGACACCCGCGCCAGTGAGCACGGCAATCGATCGGTCGCCGGCCAAATAAGCGGTCAATGTCGTCATGTGAATCATCTCCATGTTTTTTCTATAGGCATTCAAGGGGATCGACCGATTGCGACAATTCGGCACTGCCGTTTGTGTCGGCCCTCTTTTTCGGCGATTTTAGAACTGATATAATTAAACTGTGTCGGCACATCAAGCAGTCGTCAAGCAATAAGATAAGGAGACAATAAAACATGATTAATCAAGCTTATAAACAGATGCTCGGGGAGAAGTCGGTTATCCGCGAACTGTCCGAGTATGCGACGGAACGGGCGAAACAAATCGGCCCGGAAAATGTATTCGATTACAGTCTGGGCAACCCGTCGGTGCCTGTTCCGCAGGCATTTACCGAACAACTGATCCGTCTGGCGAAGGATTCCGATACGATGGCGGTGCACGGTTACAGCCCGAGTCTGGGCATTACTTCAGTACGCGAAAAAATCGCGGCGTCGCTGAAACAGCGGTTCGGGCTCGACTATACGAAAAGCAATATTTTTATGACTTCGGGCGCGGCGGGTGCCATTGCCCACGCACTGCGCGCAGTGACCGTCCCCGGTGATGAAGTGATCACTTTTGCCCCGTTCTTTCCGGAGTACCGCCCTTATGTTAACGGAAGCGGTGCCATTCTGAAGATCGTTCCGCCGGATCTGACTGGTTTCCAGATTAATTTTACCGCATTTGCGTCCATGTTTTCCGAAAAAACAACGGCGGTACTGATTAATACCCCGAACAATCCGTCGGGTGTAGCCTACCGTGCGGAGACAATTCGCCAGCTGGCCGCATTTCTGACGCAAAAAGAGCAGGAGTACGGCCATGATATCTATCTGATTTCCGACGAACCGTACCGCGAGATTGTCTTTCAGGGAGCGGATGCACCCTATGTGGCCGCTTTTTACCCGAATACACTGACCTGCTATTCGTTTAGCAAGTCACTGTCGATTCCCGGCGAACGTATCGGATACGTAGCGGTTAATCCCGCCTGCCGCGACGCCGAATTGATTGTCCAAATGTGCGGCCAAATTTCACGCGGTACTGGCCATAACTGTCCGCCGTCGATCGTCCAGTTGGCGGTGGCGGAGGTGGCCGGTATGACCGCCGATCTTTCCGTTTATGAAACGAATATGGCTATTTTATACCGCGAATTGATGGCACTCGGCTTTTCCTGCGTTAAACCGAACGGTACCTTTTATATTTTTCCGCAGGCGTTGGAGCCGGATGCCAATGCTTTTTGCAAGCACGCACTCAAATACGATTTAATTCTTGTTCCCGGTGACAGTTTCGGCTGTCCGGGTTATTTCAGAATGGCTTATTGCATTCCGACTGAAAAAGTCGAACGTTCGCGGGATGCGCTGCGGAAGTTAGCGGCAGATTATCAATAGTTCTCGAAAAAAAATAAAAAGCTGCCGATATAATCGGTAGAGGTAAATTTTTTGCCGAGATGAAGAAGATGATCGTAAGTGGATGTCTACGTTGCCCGTCAGCCAATTTTCGATCGTGAACGACATCTTTACGGCTATGAACTGCTTTATCGAAAAGAAGGGAGAAACTATTTTCCCGGAGGGGACGATCGGCAGGCGACGGCTGCTCTGCTGGCTAATTCGGTACTTGTGGCAAATTTCAGCGAACTGACGGATGGAACGAAAGGATTCATCAATTTTCCCGGCGAATTTCTTACCGAAGGGTTGCCGCGGCTGCTTCCCAGACGGAAAATCGTGGTAGAAGTACTCGAACGTGTACAGGCGACGAGTGACGTGATCGCGGCCTGTCGTCGTCTGAAGCAGGAAGGGTATACGATTGCTCTTGACGATTTTTTAATCAGGGGAGAGCGGGTGTATCATCCGCTTGTTCAGCTGGCCGATATCGTTAAGATCGAATTTTCCAAAAACCGATTGACTGATCAATTGCAATTTATGCGCCGATTTCGCGGTAAAATTATTTTTCTGGCAGAAAAAATCGAAACGGAAAAGGAATACGAGTTGGCACGAAAAATGGGCTATCGGCTGTTTCAGGGCTATTTTTTCAGTCGGCCGGCGATGATTAACGCGACCGACATCGGACTGCTCGATATTCGGTTGATCAATATCATCAAGGATCTGCGCAAACCGGAGCCCGATCTCGACCAGGTAGCCGCGCAGATCAGTAAGGATCTCGGCCTAACTTACAAGGTTCTTAGGCTGTCCAATCGTTTCGGTTTCGGTGCGATGCAGCCCGTGCATACGATCCGGCAGGCGGTGGTGCGAATCGGGACCGAGCAACTGCTCCAGTGGCTGCATCTGTTTCTCCTGAATCAGACACGCAACCGCGAGAATGATGAATTGGTGAAAACGTCGATGATCCGCGGTCGACTGATGCAGCTGCTGGCCGGTGCACTCGGCCGCGGTCAGCAGGCGGGCGATTATTTTATTACCGGTATTTTTTCGTCGATTGATTTCATTCTGAACGACTCGATGAAACATATCATCGATGAACTTCCGCTTGACGGTCCGGTCCGATCGGCGCTCCTGGGCGGATCCGGTCCGCTCCGCGAAACGTTGGAGTCGGTTAAAGCCTATGAAGCGGCAAAGTGGGAGCAGTTGCGCGTTTTCATTCAGAACAGCGGCATCGACCCGGGGAAGTATATCACCCTCTATCTCAGCGCGTTGCAGTGGACAAGATCGATCGATCGGGGTACGGATTAGCGAATGCGATACACGAAAAAATGGATCGGAGGCCGTCTCATGAAGAAGCTGATAACGATGGCGGTTGCCTTGTTTTTGATCGTCCTCGGTGCATGTGGCACGCAGCAGCAAGGCGATAGCTATGAACGAGCGATGCGGCAAGGGATGTCGGCTGTTCGGGCAGAGAAGTACGAACAGGCATCTTCCTATTTTAAAAGCGCACTTAAGGCGAAAGCGAATGATCGGAAGGCGACGGTGCTGCTTGCTCAGGTGTCGGGCATTCGCAATGCCCAGGCGGCCTTGAAAAACAACTCACCGGATAAGGCGGTGCAGGCAGCCGAAGCCGTATTGCTGCAAAAAAACGGATCCGGGCTGATCAATAAAACGGCGCGCCACCTGAAAGAGCAGGCGGAGCAAACCAGCGGGCAGGTATTGTCGAACCGTGGTGGTTCTTCAGCCGCCGAGTCGGGTGCGGGCAGCGATTCGGGAAGCAGCTCTGAATCAAGCACCGCAGCGAGCGTTGTTTCATCCGGAAATGGATCGGGAGGATCGGCAAGTCACTCGTCGATTGCTTCGCCGGCATCGTCTCAAGCGACCTCGGGGCGTGTCGATTCCGCTCAGGTGGCAATCGCCGCTGTGACCAAAGCGGCGGGTTATCAGCCCAATCGGGTTTATGCCGATGTAACGGATAAGGGTGCCTACTATGCTGTCGAGCTAAGGGAAAATCATTCCGGTGACAGTGCGGCCGATCCCGATACGGCACCGTCGATCGGTTTTTTCCGTTATTATAAACAAACGGGACGGATTACCGAATTGAATATCATCACGAATCAATATAAAGATGTCAAATAACCGAGCTTTATAAGGAAAAAATTTTCGAGTAAAGATGGTTTTATGAAAGCCTAATCAGGGTATGATAAAGATAAAAGGGGCCGCTGATTTCGTGTGGTTTCACAAAATAATCACTTTTTATCCACAAACGTCGATTGCCCGCCTACTGTCTCTTATACACATC
>UQRJ01000169.1 GCA_900543345.1 uncultured Sporolactobacillus sp.
TCTACACAAGGCTATTCGTCGGCAGCGTCAGATGTGTATAAGAGACAGATATAGACTTAAAAAAATAAAAATCAATTTTTCCAATCTCCTTATCAAGTTATTTTCATCAAAAATAAAGGAGATAGAAAAAATTTATAGTGAAAACTTTCACAATCCCTATTGTAAACATTTTTCTTCTTTGTGGCATCACTTTATGCATAAATTCATTTATTGTTCACAATGAAAGCGTTGCCTCGGCTATCCGGATTTATAAAATATATTTTTCTCTATTTAGTTATCGAATGAATATGGCTCGAAAACGGGATCTGCTAATGATTACACGAGGCGAACAGCGCCGTATGCGGCGGATGCCGTGCTATTCGCGTAAAGTTTCAGAAATCTGCTGGCTTCGCGTTTTACACTGTCTAGTTTTTCTCTTCTTTTGGCAAGTTCTCCATGATCGACGTGCAGTTCAATTAAACGTTGCGGAACGTCGATGCTGATGAGATCGTCGTCCTTCACCAGAGCAAGAGGGCCGCCTTCCGCTGCTTCAGGACTGATGTATCCTACGGACAAGCCGGCCGATGCGCCGGAAAAACGGCCATCCGTAATCAGTGCAATCTTTTTAAATCTGGACAAGATTTCCGTGCAACGATGTAACTCCCGCATTCCGGGTCCACCTTTGGGGCCTTCATAGCGAATGACAATCACGTGATTCTCTTCAATTTTTCCGGCTGTGTACGCTTCCTGAAATTGCTCTTCCGAATTGAAAACCATCGCGGGTGCTTTGAACGTCATCAGAGCTTCCGGTACGGCCGATTGCTTGATTAACGCGCCTTGTTCGGCCAGATTTCCTTTTAGCACGGCAATTCCGCCTTCCGTTTCAATCGGTTGGTCAAGCGGATGGATGATCTGTCGATCGTGTACTTTCGCGTTACTAATGTTATCCGCTACTTTGCGTCCGGTGACGGTCAAAGCGTC
Source organism: uncultured Sporolactobacillus sp. (assembly GCA_900543345.1). Lineage (GTDB taxonomy): Bacteria > Bacillota > Bacilli > Bacillales > Sporolactobacillaceae > Sporolactobacillus. The sequence goes on from UQRJ01000169.1 coordinate 961, forward strand.
GAGGTGCAGCAGCGGCGACAATTCTTTCATCAGTGCCGGCACTCCGCCCGCGCGCTGCAAATCATTAGTGGTGAAGTTATTGTTATTTGGTGTAACGGCTGCAATAAAGGGAACTTTTCTGCTGATTCGATCAAACGTATCAAGAGATAGTTTAATGTTTGCTTCGCGAGCGATAGCCGGCAAATGCAGGCAGGCATTTAGTGATCCGCCCATGGCAAGTAAAACAGAAATCGCATTCTCGAAAGCTTCTTTCGTCAGGATGTCCCTTGCACGGATATTCATTTTGACTAATTCGACGATTTGCCGGCCCGCCGCTTCTGCCGCTTTGAGCTGTTCGTCCGATAGCGATCTCATCCAGGACGTATTTGGCAATGCAAGGCCAAGAGCTTCCGACAATCCCTGCATCGTGTTTGCCGTGCCGAGAAACGGACATACACCGGCGCATGGATAGTACTTCCGCGTGACGGCAACCAGACCTTTTTCATCGAGGGTCCCCGACAGAAATTGTTGGCGTGCCGCTTTGGAATCTTTCGGTTTGATATAATTCGGCATCACACCGCCGAGAACGACTAAGGAAGGAAGATTCAAACGCGCGGCGCTCATCAGCATCCCGGGAACAATCTTATCGCAGGAACTCAGCATGACCATACCGTCGAAAATCTCATGGGCGCGAATCATTGTTTCGACACTGTCGGCAATAATGTCGCGGCTGGGCAGCGAATATTTCATGCCGTCGTGCCCCTGCGCGATACCGTCGCAAACGGCAATGGTGTTGAATTCCAGCGGATATCCTCCTGCTTCCAGTACGCCCTTTTTGACATGTTCGGCCAGCTTTAGCAGATGAACATGGCCGGGAACGATTTCATTCCAGGAATTGGCGATGGCGATAATCGGTCGATCCATCATTTCATAAGGGACACCGCTTGAACATAAATGTCCCTTTAAAATAGCCCGCGTATAAGGTTTGATTTGCGATAGATGATTTTTCATCTCTTTAAACTCCCCTTCCGACTGAAGATAGATCCACTGGATCACCGTCAAATTGTGAACGCTTCGTTTATCTTTCGAATTTCTTCACGAAACGATTGATTGTTTGGACACATTGGCGAATGATCGGTAACATGAATGTTTATTTTTATGCTTCTGTATTCAATGCTTTTTGCACATCATCCAGGACGTCTTCGGCCGTATCCCGATTCAGGAGCGCGTCCTTGCGCGCCGCCCAGTCGGCGGCACGCAGTTTCAGCAGGCGGCTGCGCGCCGGCAGGATCGAGGTCGCGCTCATGCTGAACTCGTCCAGGCCGAGCGCCAGCAGCACCGGAATCGCCGTCGGATCGCCGGCCATTTCGCCGCACATGCCGACCCAGTGCCCCTCTTGGTGCGCGGCGTCGATCACGTGCGCAATCAGGCGCAGCAGGGACGGATTCAGCGGCTGGTACAGATAGGACACGTGCTCATTCATCCGGTCGGCCGCCATCGTATACTGAATCAGATCGTTGGTGCCAATGCTGAAGAAGTCGGCCTCTTTGGCAAACCGGTCGGCCAGCACGGCGGCGGCCGGGATCTCCATCATCATGCCGACCTGCAGATCGTCGGCCACTGTCGTTCCGGCGGCGGTCAGCCGGGCTTTTTCCTCCTCCAGGATCTGCTTGGCCGCCCGCAGTTCCTGGATCGTCGCAATCATCGGGAACATGATCCGCAGTTTGCCGTAGGCGCTGGCCCGCAGCAGGGCGCGCAGCTGGGTGCGGAAGATGTCCTGCCGTTCCAGGCACAGCCGGATCGCCCGGAAGCCGAGGAACGGGTTCATTTCTTTCGGCAGCGGCAGGTAGCTCAGTTTCTTATCGCCGCCGATGTCCAGCGTGCGGATGACGACCGGTTTGCCGGCCATTTGTTCCAAGACTGCCTTATACGCCTCAAACTGCTCGTCTTCCGTCGGCAGCTGGTCGCGGCCCATGTACAGGAATTCGGTCCGGTACAGGCCGATTGCCTCGCCGCCGTTATGGATCACGCCGGCGACGTCGCCGGGATTGCCGATGTTGGCGCCGAGAATCACCTGCTTACCGTCCTGAGTCTTCGTCGCTTCGTGCAGCAGCTGTTTCCATTCTTCCTGCTGCCGTCGAAAGGCGGCCGCCTTGGCTCGGTAGTGGGCGATCTCCGCCGCCGTCGGATTAAACAGCACTTCGCCGTTCAACCCGTCGACGATCACCGTCTCGCCGTTCTTGGCTTTGGCCGTGGCCGCCCGCGTCCCGACGACCGCCGGGATTTCCATCGACCGCGACATGATCGCCGAATGCGACGTCCGACCGCCGACGTCGGTGGCGAAGCCTTTGACATACTTGCGGTTGAGCTGCGCCGTATCCGACGGCGTCAGATCCTCGGCAATGATCACCGAGGCCTCGCTGATCGCGGCCGGCGAGGTAAAGGTCACGCCGAGCAGATGCGCCAGCAATCGCTTCGACACGTCGCGGACGTCGGCCGCCCGCTCGCGCATATACTCGTTGTCTTTCATGCTTTCAAAGGTATGAATGAAAAAATCGGCGACCTCCTGCAGCGCCGTTTCCGCCGTCAGCCCGCTCTCGTCGATCTTCTGCTCAATCTGGCCGATAAACTCCGGATCGCTCAGGAACAGGAGATGGGCGGCAAAAACGTCGGCCTTATCCTTCCCCAGTTCTTGTTCCGCCTTCTGCTTGATCTGCGTCAGCTCGCGTTTCGATACGTCCACCGCTTCAGCAAGCCTGCGCTTTTCGGCGGCTTTATCGTCACTGGTCCCGCTTTCGAACGACAAATCAGGATTTTTCAACACAAATGTTTTAGCGATGGCAATCCCTGCCGAGGCGGGAATGCCTTTCACTTTTTCTGTCATGATAACCAGTTCGACCTCCCCTGCTTGTGCTGCAATTTGCCGATGCTGTCATTTATCATCTTACGGGTCTGTTTTTTTGCCAATAAAGCTAAAATTTTTAGTTTATGCCTTTTTCTATTTGAATAAGAATAAAAAGAAAGAAAATATTTCTTGAATGACGGGTATAAACGGCAAGAAATATTTTCAAAAACAATAACGATAATAAGCCGGCCGGATATCCAACCGTGGTTTTACCTGATAAACTGTCATTGAGTAATCTTCACCACGGCTATCTATAAATCGCAGCACCAAACTTCGTTGCTGTGGTAAATGCTGATCTCGGAGAAGCCCAGCTGTTCCGCCTTGGTTTGCTCCCCGTTACAGACGGCAATCAGCCGGTTAAGCAACAGGTCGCCGCAGGAGGCGATGGTCTGCTCGCCGCGCAGCACCGCGGAAGCGTCGATATCGATATTGTCCTGCATCCGCTGATACGTGCGCCGATTGCCGGTCATTTTAAGGATCGGCAGGATCGGATTCCCGATCGGCGTTCCCCGTCCCGTCGTAAAAACGCACAGCTGGGCGCCGCCCGCCGCCATGCCGGTGACGGATTCGATGTCGTAGCCCGGCGTATCCATCAGGACCAGCCCGTGGCTCTCGGGCCGTTCTCCATAGCGGACGACTGCGCGGATGGTCGATGTCCCGCCCTTTTCGATGCTTCCCAAGGCCTTCTCTTCCAACGTACTTAGTCCGCCCCGGATATTTCCGGGCGTGGGGTTGGAGCCCCTGATGTCGATGTGCATCTGCTGAAATTGAGCTTCCAGGCCCTGAATGATGTGCAGCAGCCGCTTGCGCACGGTTTCATTCGCGGCCCGCCTGGCCAGGATCTGCTCGGTCCCGATCATTTCCGTGGTTTCGCCCAAAAGCACCGTCCCGCCGCTGCGGATCAGCCGGTCGCTGCAAGCGCCTAACACCGGATTGGCCGAGAGGCCCGAGGTGGCATCCGATCCGCCGCAGTTGGTCGCCAGAACGAGGGCGCCAAGATCCGCCGGTTCCCGCTGCACCGCTGCCCTGGCTTCGGCCAGCCGCTGGGCGATCTTGACCCCCTTGGCGACGGTGCGGACGGTGCCCCCCTCCTCCTGAATGGTGAGCACTGCCAGCGGTTTGCGGCTGCTTTCCCTGATCTTTCGGTAAAGGACGTGCGGCTGTATCGTCTCGCAGCCCAAGCCGACGATCAGCGTCCCAAAAACATTGGGGTTTAACGCCAGTCCGACCAGGGAGCGCCACATGATCTGCAGGCTTTCGCCAATCTGTCCGCAGCCCTTGGCATTCGGCACGTAGACGGCGCCCGCCACTTGGTCGGCAATGCGCCTAGCCGTCTCATTCGCGCAGCCGACCGTCGATAAAATCATGATCTTATTGCGAATCCCGTACTGTCCGTCGGGACGTTTGAACGCTTTGATTTTCATGGCCGAACCCTCACGCTTTCGATATTATGGATATGGACATGGCATCCCTTGTCGATGGCCGCCGTCGCTTGGGCAATCACTTCGCCGTATTTGTAGACCCGGTCCGCTTGCCGGATCGGCCGCAACGCCAGTTTGTGATACTGCGGAATGTCCGTCAATGCGTCGATCGTCTCCACGGTCTGATTTTCCCAGATAATGGCGACGCGGTCGGCTTTTTTGACGTCGGACAAAACGACCGCGACTTGATCCTTTGGATGCATCAGTAACGCCTTTTTGATGAGTGCCATCAGCCTGACCCCCCCTTTAAACGTAAAAAACATCGGGCGCCTTTTCTCCCCTCAGGACGGCTAAGACATTATCGACCGCCATATCGCCCATGCGCAGATTCGATTCAATCGTCGTCCTTCCGATTGGGCGCGTCGCTGTCGATATTATTTATAAAGTTCTTTTTGAGCTTTCCGCACTTCTGCCACCATTTCGGCAGCATTTTTTGAAACGCTTTCATAATCTCCGGTTTCTGCCGGTTTAGTCAGGCTTCCGCCGGTACCGACGGCGGTACATCCGGCAACAAACCAATCTTTGATATTCTTTGTATTTACGCCGCCCGTGACCATTATGTTAACCTGCGGCAGTGGCGCTTTGATTGATTTAATCATTTTGCTGCCTACCACACTGCCCGGGAATAATTTAATAATATTTGCTCCGGCTTCAAGTGCGTGTTTGGCTTCATTAACGGTCATACAGCCGGGAATATATGGAATCTGGTAAAGATTGCACATTTTTGCGGTAGCTTCATCAAAAAGGGGCGATACAATGAAACGAGCGCCGGCAATAATGGATATGCGAGCGGAAACCGCGTCGAGTACCGTTCCCGCTCCGACAAACAGATTCGGATTATCACTGAATTCTTTGATTAAGCTGTTTGCGTCGGGTATGGTGTACGTTAACTCGACGGCATTAATACCGCCGGCATGAATGGCGTCGATTATTTTTTTGGCTTTTTCAGTCGAGTCGGCACGAACAACCGCGACGATCCCTTCGTCTTCAATTTTTTTCAGCGTGTTAACATATTGCATCTTAATCACTCCTATGTTTAAATTTCTCTCCGCGTTTGCAACAAATGATCATAAAAGCACATGCTTATAGCGCTTTCAACCCACTTCATCGATCACCCCGTTTTTCAAATTTTCAGCTGTTTGACGATGTGTTTACACTGGCAATATGATAATTCGTGTTAACCTCAACTATAATATGTTATTATCATATTTCCATCAATGCTATTGTAAATGCTTACATAATAGATGTCAATAAAGCATTTGATCAAATATTATTCGATCATTTTGCTCTTTTTAGCAAATTTTGCAATATCATAAAGCCCCTAGGCCAGTTTTTTTAATGGTCGACTTCTCGAAATGAACTCACTTTGTTCTGTCTCTTATACACATCTCCGAGCCCACGAGACCCTAAGACATCTCGT
>UQRJ01000170.1 GCA_900543345.1 uncultured Sporolactobacillus sp.
ATACGAGATGTCTTAGGGTCTCGTGGGCGCGGAGATGTGTATAAGAGACAGCTCCTCACTCGATCAGACCATTTCCGGCAGCACAATCGACGAGACAGGCGACGAGACGTTTGTCCGCACGATCGACCGTTACCGCGTTTTCGCCCGTGTCTCTCCAGAACATAAGGTGAAGATTGTCAAAGCTTTTCAGGCCCGCGGCAACGTCGTCTCCATGACCGGCGACGGTGTGAACGACGCTCCTTCGCTGAAAAGTGCCGATATCGGCGTAGCAATGGGCATCACCGGCACGGATGTCGCCAAAGGAGCGAGCGATATGATCCTTACCGACGATAATTTTACCACCATTGTCGCCGCCGTCGAAGAAGGTCGCAATATCTACGACAACATCAAAAAATCGGTCGTATTTCTGCTCTCCTGCAATCTCGGCGAAATTATTGCCATTTTTGCCTCAGTCCTATTTTTCTGGCCGGTACCGCTGCTGCCGACGCAGATTCTGTGGATCAACCTGATCACCGACACGTTCCCGGCGATCGCCCTCGGCGTCGATCCCGGCGATCCGGCGGTGATGGAGCGCAGGCCGCGTGACCCGAAGGCAAGTTTCTTCGCCGGTGGCGCCGCACTGCGCGCAATTGTCGGCGGGACGTTGATCGGCGTCCTGACCTTGCTTGCCTTCTCTTTCGGGCTCAATGAATACGGCTACCATTTGCATTCCGCCGGCATTCCGGAACCGGTGATGAACTATGCTGAAACAATGGCTTTCGTCGTGCTGGCGATAGCGCAGCTCTTTTATTCGCTGGCGATGCGCCATCCGTTTCGCTCACTGTTTGACCTCGGCATTTTTTCTAATAAGTTTTTAGTGGGTGCCATTCTGCTCGGCACTGCCCTGCAATTCATCGTCATCTCGGTCCCGCTACTCGGTGCCGCTTTTCATGTACGCATGCTTTCGCCGCGCGACTGGTGCATTGTCATCCTCTTTGCGCTCATTCCGCTGGCGGTCAATGAGTGCGTCAAAATTGTCCTGCGGCTGCGCGCACGCACCTGATCGCTGCAGTGTTGATAAGCAGGCACTTACCATTAGTACTCATTAAAAAAACGAGCCTTTCCGCCATTTTCGGAAAGGCTCGCAGCCGTTACGCGCGCTCGGCGGCCACACATGACGCTTCGAGCCGGGCGCCTTTCGGAAGCGCAGCAATCTGCACGGCACTGCGGGCCGGCAAGGTTCCTTCACTGAAAAATTTTCCATAGACTTGATTCACTGCGGCGAAATCATGAATATCCGTCAGATACACCGTCGCACTGACCACATCGGAAAAACTGAGTCCGGCTTGCGCTAAAATCGCGCCAATATTTTGGAAAATCCGCTCAGCTTGGGCTTTAATGTCTCCTGCGACTAATTGCCCGGTTGCCGGGTTAAGCGGAATCTGCCCGGAGACAAACAGAAATCCGTTTGCCAAGACAGCCTGGGAATACGGCCCTACAGCTTTGGGGGCCTGCTCTGTTGCTATTTGCTTTTTCATCCTTCTTCGCCTCCAAAATAATAAGCGGCGGAACGATCCGCCAATTTTTCCTATATTTTAACACAATTATGGATTGTCGCTCACCATTTTGCCGATTTCATGTCTACTTAAATGGTGTAAGGAGGTGATAGGCATGGCCAATGGTACGATTACTGCCTCGGCACTCGTGATGACATTCGACGGCGGGAAGGATGAAAACGGCGATCCGCTTTTGGTGACTAAGACATTCCGTAATATTGAGCCGGGAGCGTCATTCGATGCGCTGCTCGCGGTCGCTAGTCAGCTCGCGCCGCTGCAGCAGCATCCGCTTGTGAAGATTGAACGCGACGACACATCGGCGATCACCGCCTGATCGAAGCCCGACCGGCACTCATCTAGTCAGAAGGGAGGAATGGGCAATGAAACAGTTAAATCTTGTTTTTGTTAATGAGCAGGGGAAGAGCGTCACTCTTTCGCTCAACGATCCGGTGGAACCGGCAGACCCGGCGGCTGTGAAGACGGCGATGGAGGCGATCATCAGTCAGAACCTCTTCAGTTCGACCGGCGGCCATCTGACCAAGGTAAAATCCGCCCGCATTTCGGAAAACATCACGACTCCGATTGAACTTGGCTGATCAAGCAACATCATCTCGGGTGCGCGCAGAAAACCGGAGGAAAACTGAAATTATTCCCCCGGTTTTTTTAATAGGAGCCGGCGGTAGAAAGGAGGCGATCCGATGGACGTTTGGTTTTCAATGATCCGCGATGTCGGTTTTCCGGCCGTTGTTACGTTTTTTCTTCTCTATCGCATTGAAGGAAAATTGGACGAACTGATCCGGTCAGTGCAGGCATTGCCGGTCATGCAGGCGGCAACGGAATCGGCGAAATCCAATTTTCACCAAGCGGAAAATCAATAAATTTTTTACGGCATCCGTTCGTTCGGATGCCTTTTTATGACGTTTGCCTTCCTGCGGATATAGAAGCGGCTGCCTACACCTAAAAAAATGTCGATATGTAAAGAATTTTGCGCTAAATGCCTGTACATTATTGTATAATTGTACTATTAATTGTTATTATATTATGTATTCTTAAGGGAGGATTCCGTTTGGAGAAGGGAAAGAAAAAAAACAGAGCATTGAACGTCGCCATGGGTGCGGCATTTCTAATGGCGATGTCCGCCGTCGGTCCTGGTTTTCTGACGCAGACGGCCGCTTTTACGTCGCAGCTGGGGGCCGATTTCGGATTTGCCATCCTTATTTGTATTCTTGTCGATATCGGTGTGCAATTGAATATTTGGCGAATCATCTGCGTTTCCGGAAAAAAAGCACAAACGATTGCTAACGAACTATTACCCGGGCTGGGGTATTTGCTGACGATACTGATCGTGATCGGCGGATTGACTTTTAATGTCGGCAATATCGGCGGTGTCGGTCTCGGATTTAACGTATTGTTCGGTATTTCGCCCGAGAATGGGGCGTTAATCGGGGGCGCGCTGGCACTCATTATATTTCTCGAACGCAACGCACTGCTGGTAATGGATCGAACCGTACAGATTTTGGCCGCGGTTAAAGTATTGCTGATTATTTTCATTATTGCGGTCAGCTCGCCTCCGGTCGGGCAGGCGGTATTGCACACATTTGCTCCGTCGCATATCGATTTTTATTCCATCGTCACGATTGTCGGCGGAACGGTCGGCGGCTATATTTCGTTTGCCGGCGGGCATCGGCTGCTGGCAGGCGGTTTAAAAGGAAAGAAAAGCATCCCCTATATTAACGGCGGCGCGCTGACCGGCATTGGCGTCGCTTCGATCATTCGCGTTTTACTGTTTCTGGCCGCGCTGGCGGTGATTGCCGAAGGGTTTAAGCTGAACCCGCAGAATCCGGCGGCGAGCATCTTCCAAGATGCCGCGGGTAATTTCGGTTATAAATTCTTCGGACTCATCTTGTTTGCAGCCGGCATGACATCGACACTGGGTTCGACCTTTACATCGGTATCGTTTTTGGACTATTCTAAATCAGAGAGTAAAACGAGTATTTTTAATAAACTTCGGCCCTATTTGATTATCTTTTTCATTGCGTTCTCCACGATTATTTTTTACTTTATTGGCAGTCCGGCTAAGGTGCTGGTCGTTGTCGGCGCGATTAATGGCTTGATTTTGCCGCTCGCTTTGGCGATTTTATTGATTGCGGTGACGAAGAAAAAAATCATGGGCACGGATTATAAGCATCCGCTCTGGCTGAGTGTGTTCGGCTGGATGATTGTCGCCTTCATGGCCTATGCCGGCGTAGAGACGGTGATTAAAGCACTCAGCTCGCTGTGATGAGTTAAAGGAGTATCAGAAAATGACCCAAATCGATTTGAACTGTGACCTGGGAGAGAGCTTCGGCCACTATGTAATCGGCCGGGATCGGGACGTGTTGCCGCTTGTGTCTTCGGCCAATATCGCTTGCGGCTTTCATGCGGGTGATTTTTCCGAGATGCGGCGAACGGTCGCGATGGCCAAAAAGAGCGATGTAGCGGTCGGCGCTCATCCCGGCCTGCCCGATTTGCAGGGATTCGGCAGGCGGACGATGGCCGTTACACCTCAGGATGTCTACGATATGATTGTTTATCAGCTTGGTGCGCTGCAGGCGGTGGCGCGTGCGCAGCACACGCGGGTGAATCACGTTAAACCGCACGGCGCCCTCTACCATATGGCTTCCGATCACCGCGAGATTGCCGAAGCCGTGGCCCGCGCGGTGGCGGACGTCGATCCCGGGTTGTTACTGTTCGGGATGGACGGGACGCAACTGACGGCCGAGGGGGAAAAAGCCGGGTTACGTGTCGTCTATGAAGCTTACGCCGATCGGACGTACCAGCCTGACGGTTCGCTGACGCCGCGATCCGAACCGAATGCGTTGATTACCGATACAAACAAGGCACTGCGTCAAGTGCTGCAGATGCTCAAGGATGGAACGGTGACGGCGGTCGACGGATCGGTACTGCCGCTGCGGGCGCAAACCGTCTGCGTGCATGGCGACGGCGTAGCCGCTCTGGCGTTTACGAAAGCGATCCGTGACGAACTGCTTAAAAGAGGAGTGACGATCGCGGCATGGACCGCGCAGTCGATGAGCTGACTGCCGATAGCAGGTGAAAAGTTAGCATAGCGAGAAGTTCTGATAAAAAGGCTGAAAGTGCCGGAGAGACGTTAATCGCTCTGACTTCGGAATGAGGGAAGACGCTGCCTCAATAGATGGACAGCAATTTTTCTATATAAGGAAAGGAGATCTTAGAAAATGATTCGTAATGAATCGCTTGCTGCGGAGAAACCGGCTGCGGTGCGCCGGCTGATTCGCGAAGGGAAATGGACCCGCCCGACCAGCGGACTGTGCAATGGTTACACGCAGGCCAATCTGGTTGTGCTCCCGCAGAAGTATGCCTATGATTTTTTACTGTTCTGTCAGCGGAATCCGAAACCGTGTCCCTTGCTGGAAGTGCTCGACGCCGGCAATCCGTCGGTCGGGCCGATTGCCGCCGGTGCGGATATACGTACTGACGTCCCAAAATATCGTGTTTATAAACAAGGCCGTCTGACCGATGAACCGATCGACATTCGTTCCCATTGGCGCGCCGACTTCGTCGCTTTCCTGATCGGCTGCAGCTTCAGTTTTGAGCAGGCGCTGCTTACAAACGATGTGCCGGTCCGGCAGATTGAGGAGCATTGCAATGTGCCGATGTATCGCACTTCAACGGCTTGCCGGTCGGCGGGTATGTTCGGCGGGCCGATGGTTGTCAGTATGCGGCCGATGACCGAGAGGCAGGCCATCCGCGCGGTTCAGGTGACCAGCCGTTATCCGTCGGTGCACGGAGCGCCGGTCCATCTCGGCGATCCGGAAAAGATTGGCATTCATGATCTGGCGCATCCCGATTTCGGCGATCCGGTCACGATTAAGCCGGGCGAGATTCCCGTTTTCTGGGCTTGCGGCGTCACCCCGCAGGCGGCGGTAATGGCTTCAAAACCGGAAATAGCGATTACCCATGCGCCCGGGCACATGTTTATTACCGACAAAAAAGACACGGATTTCAGTATTTTGTAATGGCACGAATGAATGGCGGAGGGGGGGCCAGCAAATGAATATTGTGCCGTTCGGTGACCGCGCGGTCCGCGTAACTTTCGGCGATCGGATCGATCCGGCCATTCAGGCGGAGATCACGCGTTTCATGCATGTACTCGATCGCCGTCCCTTCCCCGGTTTTTCGGAATATGTTCCCGCCTATACGAATCTTGCCGTTTACTATGATCCACTCGTTGTGCTGAAGAAAAGCGGGGGAGGCAGAATTACCGCTCAAGCGCGCGTCACCGCTTTTCTTTCCCGCCTGTACGATGAATGTAAAAACGAAGGCGGGGACAGCGGCAAGCGGCATGTGGTTCATATTCCGGTCTGCTACGGCGGAAAATACGGTCCCGATCTGGAAAAGGTCGCGACTTATCATCACCTGAGGACAGCCGAAGTGATTAACAAACATTCACAGCCGCAGTATCTGGTCTATATGCTCGGTTTCGCGCCTGGTTTCCCTTTTCTCGGCGGACTGCCCGAGGAGCTGGCGACACCCAGACGCGCCGAACCGCGATTGAAGATACCGGCCGGCTCGGTCGGCATTGCCGGCAAGCAAACCGGTGCCTATCCGCTCGAATCGCCCGGCGGCTGGCAGCTCATCGGCCGAACACCGCTGTCGTTATTTATTCCGCAAAAAGATCCGCCGACGCTGCTTACTGCCGGCGATCTGGTTTCATTCGATCCGATTTCGGAAGACACTTTTCGGTCGATAAAGGAGGGGGCGCCATGGCGTTCACATTAATTCGGCCGGGTGTAGCCTCTTCGGTGCAGGATCTGGGCCGCTGCGGCTACCAGAAATACGGCATTATCGTCGGCGGCGTGATGGATCCGCCGTCCGCTCGTCTGGCCAACTGGCTGGTCGGCAACCCGGACGATGCAGCGCTAATTGAGTTCTCATTTCTCGGGCCGAGCATTCTGTTTGAAGATCAGACACTTTTTGCTCTAACCGGTGGACATTGCCGGCCCAAACTGGACGGCATTTCCATTACTCCGGGCCGCCCGCTGCTCGCCCGAGCTGGGCAAATCTTAACCATCGGCGGACTGACAGCCGGTTGCCGCGGCTATTTTGCCGTTGCCGGGGGGATCGATGTCCCTGTCTCTTATACACATCTCCGAGCCCAC
>UQRJ01000171.1 GCA_900543345.1 uncultured Sporolactobacillus sp.
GTATAAGAGACAGGTACCAAACACTGTGAATCTGTAGCCGCTGCGCTACTGTCTCTACCTACGAAGGGATGAAAAAAGTGTGAAAATCATCGTCCAAAAATTTGGCGGAACATCGGTTCAAACCGCCGAAATGAGAAAGCACGCCGTCCGCCATGTGTTCAAGGCCGTTCGTGCCGGTTATAAGGTGATCGTCGTTGTCTCCGCTATGGGTCGCTCCGGCGATCCCTATGCGACGGACACGCTTCTCGGCTTGATTCGGAATGAAAAAACGTTGCCGCGCGAACGCGATATATTAATGTCCTGCGGTGAAACCATTTCAATGGTTGTTTTTTCCGGTTTACTGAAACGCGCCGGACTGCGGGCGGAAGCATTCAGCGGCGCGCAGGCGGGATTCCGTACCAATCGGGCTTTCAATGAAGCCAAAATCATTGAAATGAAAACCGATCCGCTGCTGAAACGGTTGGAAAGTCTGGATGTGGCTGTGGTTGCAGGATTTCAGGGACAGACGCTAGACGGCGAAATAACGACGCTAGGACGCGGCGGCAGCGATACATCGGCGGCAGCTCTCGGCGCCGCCGTCGGAGCGGAATGGATCGATATATTTACCGACGTTGACGGTGTGATGACGGCTGATCCGCGCATTGTCGACGATGCGCGCAAACTGTTGGTATTGACTTACCAGGAAGTATGTAATCTTGCCTACCAGGGAGCGAAAGTCATTCATCCGCGAGCCGTTGAAATCGCAATGACCGCTAAAGTACCGATTCATATTCGTTCAACCTTGTCCGACAGCCCGGGTACATTGGTAACGACGATGACCCGCCCGGCTCGCGGTCAGGATATTCAGGAGCGACCGGTTACCGGCATTACGTATGTCAAAGGGGTAACGCAGATTCGCGTCCGGGCAGGAAAAGACGATTTTAACCTTCAGGCCAAAGTATTCAAAGCGATGGCGGAGCAGGGGATCAGTGTCGACTTGATTAATATCAGCCCGAACGGCGTTGTTTACACGGTCATGGAAAAAATGACCGATCTTGCGGTACGGACGCTGAAGAAAATCGGTTACGCGTCGGAAATTCAGAAGGGTTGTGCGAAGGTGTCGGCAGTCGGTGCCGGAATGGCGGGCGTACCCGGCGTCGCTTCTCGGATCGTCAACGCGCTGACGGAAAAAGGCGTTCCCATTCTGCAGTCCGCCGATTCTCACAACACCATCTGGGTCTTGGTGAAACAGGAAAAAATGGAGAAGGCGGTCAATGCACTTCACGAGGCTTTTCATCTTAACCAAGTGTATGAGGACGCCGAACCGGAACATCCGAAACAGGAGTGAGAAGAATGAATTTCGGGAAAATGCTGACGGCCATGGTTACCCCGTTTGATGACCATGGAAACGTTGATCTGAAACGGACGACCATTTTACTGGAACATCTGATAAAATCTGGATCCGACGGAGTGGTGGTCTGCGGCACGACGGGTGAATCACCGACGCTGAGCGACGAAGAAAAGCTGCAGCTATTCGAACACGTGATTAAAGTCGCCGCGGGTCGACTGAAGGTAATTGTCGGGACCGGCGGAAACAATACGGCTCAGTCCGTCCATTTTTCAAAGCAGGCGGCCAAACTGGGCCCAGACGCTATCATGGCGGTCGCGCCATTTTACAACAAGCCGAACCAGGAGGGCATCTATCGTCACTATCGGGCAATTGCCGAGAGTGTCGACGTGCCGGTCGTGATTTATAACATTCCCGGCCGCTCAAAGGTGAATATCACCGCTGAGACGGTCATCCGTCTGTCTCAGATCGCTAACATTGTCGCTGTCAAGGAGGCGAGCGGTGATCTCGATCAAATGGCCGCGATCATCAGCGGCACCGGACCCGACTTTCACCTTTACAGCGGTGACGACGGGCTGACATTGCCGATCCTGTCGATCGGCGGCCGGGGCGTCATTTCTGTCGCTTCGCATGTCATCGGTCCGGAATTGAAACAAATGATCGAGGATTTTGAATCCGGACGCAATAAACAGGCCGCGGCCGAGCATCGGATGATGCTGCCTTTCATGCGGACACTGTTTGCCGCACCGAGTCCTGCTCCGATTAAGACGATGCTGAACGAAATCGGCATTCCCGTCGGCGGCATCCGACTGCCGCTCGTTGAGCTGACGGAAAAAGAACATACCGATCTGCTTAATGTTTATCGGGCATTCAAAGAGCAGGCGGCTCCGCTTCATAAGTAAGCGCCGATTGATGAAAATTACAGGGGTGAAGAGGGTGTCTCAGCAGTCGATTTTTGGCTGTCGGCACTCTTTTTGATTATATGAAGCCTTGATTTATCAACTTTTTGAATCATAAAACGGTTGGCGGATACCTCTGTGGGGCAGCCCTCTTCATTTTTTTAATATCACTTAACGAAAAAACGGGACCACTTTGCAATGATTGTTTTACAGGGATTTTACATATCGTGAAACGGCAGAAAAACGCCCATTCCGGCAGTTCGGATCGCCGCACGGTCGGTATTTCGGAGATTAAATTGTACTTTAAACGACGGTTTGGTTATAATAAAGGCAATGATTCGTTCGGGTCGAAGCGATGGCTGCTCAATTGAATAGGAGGAATGCCCATTGGCACATTCGAAGCGTAACGGCATTAGAATCTATGCAATGGGCGGCGTTGGTGAAATTGGCTGTAATATGATGGTTGTTGAAGTAAATGAAGATATTTTTATTATTGATGCGGGTTTGATGCATCCACATGAAGATATGCTCGGAGTCGATACGGTGATACCGGATGCATCCTACCTGCTGGAGAGGCGCGATCAGATCCGCGGCATTGTGCTGACGCACGGACATCTGGCGAATATCGGCGGCCTGCCGTATTTGTTGAAGGAATTGGACGTTCCGGTGTACGGCACACGATTCACTCTGTCACTGGCTCTGGAAAATTTGCAGAGTGCCGGGATGACTCCGCATGCCGGACAATTTGTTACCATCGATCCGGATCGGGATATGAAAATCGGACATTGCCGGTTTTCTTTTTTCAGAACGTATCATAGCGTTCCGGACGCGATTGGCGTTGCCGTGCACACGTCGCAGGGGAACATTGTTCATACCGGCGACTATAAGTTTGATTTTACGCCGGTAGGCGGGATTCGGACGGAGATCGGCAAATTGTCCCGACTGGGAGACGAAGGGGTTCTGTGTCTGCTCTCAGATAGCAAGCATGCCGAAATTCCCGGAACCGCGCTTTCGGATGCGCGGATCGGCGAGTCGTTCAATCACATTATGTACGGCGCGGAAGGCAGAGTAATCGTGGCAGTCCATGCGACCAATATTAACCGCATCCAACAATTTATTGATGCGTGTGCTCAACATGGCCGCAGAGTGGCGATTGACGGCAAGTTTTTGGAACGGACTGTTTCATTGGCCGTCGATCGGGGCTTTCTGCATGTACCGGATCGCTTGTTTATTCCATGGGATAAGGCGGTCAGCCATCCCGATCGGCAGCTTGGTATTTTAACTAGCGGACCGAGCGGCGATCCGCTGACGCCGTTTACGGGAATGGCAAATCATGTGCATAAGAAGTTGAAACTGAAGGATAAAGATCTGTTGATCTATTCAGCTTCTTTGACTCCGAGCAATGAGAAAACCGTAACGAATGCAATCGACCGGTTGATGAGCGACGGGGCGGATGTGGTATTCGGACCGTCCGTTCATGTATCCGGGCACGGATCCGAGGAAGATATTAAGTTGATGCTGCAACTCACGCGGCCGAAGTACCTCGTTCCGATCGACGGTGAATTCAAAATGATGAAAACGCATCAGGAAATCGCCGAATCGATGGGGATTTCTTCCGAACATGTTTTTTTGCTCGACAAGGGAGACGTCATCGAATTTACGGATGGCGAAGCCCGGCCGGCAGAAGCGGTCCCGGCCGGCGAGCTGCTCGTCGACGGACTCGGAGTCGGTGACGTCGGCAATATTGTTCTGAGAGATCGCCGCCTGCTTTCACAGGACGGGACGGTCATCATCGTCGTGACGCTCGGCAGGAAGAATAAACGGATCATGTCCGGACCGGAGATTATTACGCGTGGTTTCGTCTATGTCAGAGAATCCGAAGATCTGCTGGATCAGGCTAATCAAATTGTACAAGAAGTGCTTACGAAAGCATTAACGCAGCACGTTTCCGAGTGGTCATCGCTGAAAAGTGGAATTCGAGACGCATTAAGCCATTACTTTTTTGATAAAACCAAACGCCGTCCAATGATATTACCGATTATCATGGAGTATTAAATAAAAAACCGGGCTAGAGAGGCCCGGTTTTTTAGTGCCAGCAGAAACGGGTACCTGAGCGGACCATTCTTTTTTGCGAAATAAGGAAAATTAGAGTAAATTAAGATCAGATCGACCGGCCGATTGCCAAGTGATTTTTCAGGGGTGTAAGCATGGCACGAAAAAAGAAACGCACACGCGCGAAACAGGGATGGAAAGAAACGCTGATCTATGAGGTTGGCGGGTTATGCATGCTTTCGCTGATCTGCATTGGACTCGGCGGACTTGGTGCGGCAGGCGAAGTCATCAAAGAGCTGGCCCGTTTTTTTGCCGGTGATTGGTGGATTCTGCCGATGCTTTATTTGCTGGTGCTCTCCGTCTATTATACCGTTTACCGGCGTCAGCCAGAATTTTTCTCAAGACGATTGACAGGAAGCTATTTGCTGACCTTTGCCGTTCTGCTTGTCAGTCATGTCCGCCTATTCGAGATGCTTTCACGCGTTAACCAATGGCAGAATCGTTCCGTCATTTACAATACGTTTCAATTGTATAAACGTGATGTTGCGGGTACATTGCCGGAAGGTGAGCTTGGCGGCGGCATGATCGGAGCGGTCGGCTTCGCTTTTTTCCATTATTTGTTTTCTACGACCGGAACGTTGTTCATGACGATGTTTCTTGTCGTGATTGCTTGCGTGCTGATTACAGGAAATTCGGCGGGAAAAGCAGTTAAGCGGCTCTTTGTCGCCTTAATTCGCGGTGTAGTCCGACTCGGCAGCGAGGGAAAAAAATTAATTGACGACTTGTTTTCTAAACGACCGGCAAAAAGAGCGGAAAAGGGCCGAAAAGAGAAGAAGAAGCCAGGAAACGGTACCGACGAGCGAACCGACGAGCCGGAAATTCATGATTTCAATGAAGGGGCGCCTGCACAACAAATCGATCTGTTTGCGCCCCCGGCGGAACAACGGCCGCAGCCGGAACCGTTGTCAACCGATAAAAAGAATGCGCCGGATCCTGACTTTTCACGAAATGAAGTGGATAGCGGATCTTATCGGTTGCCGCCGATTGATTTATTAAATCATCCGCAAAAAAATGCCCAGAGTAACGAGCGCAGGCACATCGCTGAGAATGTCCGTACGCTGGAGCGGACGTTTGAGAGTTTCGGGGTCCGCGCTTCGGTGCGCGAAGTACATCTCGGGCCGGCGGTGACGCGCTATGAAGTTTACCCGGAGGCGGGAGTCAAAGTCAGCCGGATTCTGCACTTGAGCGACGATTTGGCGCTGGCGCTGGCGGCTAAAGATATCCGTATTGAAGCACCGATCCCGGGAAAATCGGCGGTCGGCGTTGAAGTTCCAAATAAGGAAGTCGCAATGGTCGGCCTGCGTGAAGTGCTGGAATCGAAAAATGCCCGCACAGCGGCATCCAGGCTGACAATCGGGCTGGGCCGCGACATCTCCGGAGAACCTATTCTGGCCGATTTGAACAAAATGCCGCATCTGCTTGTCGCCGGAGCGACGGGCAGCGGCAAGAGTGTGTGCATCAACAGCATGATCGTGACACTGCTGATGCGCACGAAGCCGAGCGAAGTTAAGCTGTTTATGATCGATCCGAAGATGGTCGAGCTGAACGTATACAACGGCATACCCCATTTGCTGACGCCGGTTGTTACCGATCCTTCGAAAGCGGCTCAGGGGCTGAAAAATATTGTCGGTGAGATGGAAAGGCGCTATGAACTGTTTTCCGAAAGCGGTACGCGCAATTTGGAAAGCTACAACAGTACGGTACGCAAGTTCAACGAGTCTCATGAGGAAAAGCAACCGCTGATGCCTTATATTGTCGTGATTATCGACGAATTGGCCGATCTGATGATGGTAGCGCCGAAAGATGTCGAAGAAGCCGTAACGCGCCTGGCGCAGATGGCCCGGGCAGCAGGAATTCATTTGATTATTGCGACGCAGCGGCCTTCGGTGGATATCATCACCGGTGTGATTAAGGCCAATATTCCGTCGCGTATTGCTTTCAGTGTTTCGTCGATGACCGACTCGCGGACGATTCTCGATTCCGGCGGAGCGGAAAAACTGCTTGGCAAGGGTGATATGCTGTTTCTTCCAATCGGCGCTTCCAAACCTGTCCGCATCCAAGGGGCTTTCCTTTCCGATACCGAAGTAGAGCGGGTCGTCGAGTTTGTCATCAGTCAGCAGAAGGCTCACTACCGGAAGGATATGATCCCGACTGCAGGGCCGGAAAAGCGGGCTGAAAAAGTGGATGACGAACTGTTCGACGATGCCGTGCAGCTTGTGGCCGAGATGCAAACGGCCAGCGTATCGATGCTGCAGCGACGCTTCCGTATCGGTTATACACGTGCGGCTCGGTTGATCGATGCGATGGCTGTCTCTTATACACATCTGACGCTGCCGACG
>UQRJ01000172.1 GCA_900543345.1 uncultured Sporolactobacillus sp.
CGAAAAGAGGGCCGACGCTTCGCCGGCCCTCTTTTTATAGCGGAATCTCTTATCCCGATCGCCGGATATCTTAGCACTCGTGTAGCGCAAAGTCATTTGTGCAGAGGATCGCCGGCCGCCCCTTGCAGTCAGACAATCGGAGCATTGCCGCAGCTTTTCAGCATCGTAGCGACCAAGCGCCCGGCTTCTTTTTGCGAAAGGAAACAGTACGTGCAGCAAGCTTTCACACCGGCGATCGTTCACCGCGCAAGCGCTCATCAGCCGACAAATATGAAAAAACAGGCTTTTGACGCGCATACGCGTCACTTTGATTCCATCGCCGCCCGCCATCGGCTATGATGGAGTTAAAAGGCGCATGTGCTATGTGCATTCCTATTTTGACGAAGAAGGGTTAAAAGCGGCAACACGAAACTAAGCTTTCAATGATGACTAAATATAAAAGCGAACAAGGGGGACTTGCTATGGATCCATCGCTCATGAAGAAAATATATCCCGCCGTCAATAATATGAAAGATTTCGAAAAACTCGTCGAATCAGCAAACAAGGATATCGTTATATTAGACAGCCGGCTGTCGCAGGTCGGCACCATGGTGCAAATGGGCCGGCAGCGCGGTAAACATATTTTTCTGCACGCGGACTTGATTCAAGGATTAAAAAGCGACCTGTATGCCGCAGAATTTATCTGTCAAAATATCCGCCCGTACGGGATCATTTCGACACGGGCCAATACGCTGGAGATCGCCAAAAAACGCGGGCTGGTGACTGTGCAACGTATTTTTCTGCTCGACTCGCGCTCGGTAGAAACCGGCACACGCCTATTGGAGCAGATCCGACCGGATATGGTCGAGTTGCTTCCCGGACTGATTCCGCAGATGATTCGCGAGATTCGACAAAAAATCACCGTGCCGGTCATTGCCGGTGGCTTGATCCGCAACAAGCAGGACGTCGCAGCCGCTTTTGCGGCGGGGGCCGCAGGTATCTCTACGTCACGAAAAGAACTGTGGCAATTGCAGGCGAGTTAAATTCAGTATTTTTCATCTCAGCATTTAGCATCAATGCATTTAATCACACATTCCCGAATTTTAATAAAAAGTTGGCCCTCAATTTGTGTCGATTTATTGACAACATTTCCGTCTCGGTTTATGATAGGAAGCGTCAAGTTCATGATCAAGGATATGGAAAAAGGCATTCCACTTCAGAACAATCCGGATGGAACACGAGTCGGTAATCTGGATGGGGTGGATTTTTTTATCTCCGATCTTCCGCGGAACAAAAGAAACCTGACGCTCAATCGCCACGTTCCGGGGAACATTGCGAACATCAGGCAAACGACTTTACAAAGCAAAGAATCATGAAGGAGTATGTATGCTGTTTCCAAACGGCTACGGCTGCTTGGAAACAGACGTGGAGAAAGTGCTCCTGCTAAGCAGATTTTTTGTGACCGATCGTCATTCATGAAATAATAAATAAGAAAAGTTCATTAGTACGCAGGCCGGGGATCATTGAGAAGGCCGCAGAAAGTCCGAAGCTACAGTCGGGCTGGTCTGCGGCCTTCTTTTTTTCATATTTTCTAAAATCGAGGAGGGGTTCGCTATGGCTTTTTCATCATTGGAACGTTCACGTTATCTGGAAAAAATGGCCGCCCACCCATTGGATCTGCTCATCATCGGCGGCGGTATCACCGGAGCGGGCATCGCACTCGACGCTTCACTGCGCGGGCTGCGCACCGGTCTAACGGAAATGCAGGATTTCGCCGGCGGCACATCGAGTCGATCGACTAAGTTGATTCACGGCGGCTTGCGCTATCTCAAACAATTCGAGATCAAACTCGTCGCCGATGTCGGCAAAGAACGGGCAATTGTTTACGAAAACGCACCGCACGTCACCACTCCGGAAAAAATGATGTTGCCGATTTATCAAAAAGGGACCTTCGGCCGCTTTTCAACCTCATTAGGCTTGAAACTGTACGATCATCTCGCCGGTGTGAAAAAAAGTGAGCGGCGGCAAATGCTGAGCCGTGCGGAAACTTTAGCGAAAGAACCGCTGCTGAAAAAAAAGGGACTGCTCGGGGGCGGCTACTACGTGGAGTACCGGACGGACGATGCCCGACTGACGATCGAAGTACTGAAAGAAGCAGTCGCCCACGGTACGTTGGCCGTCAATTATGCAAAAGTCGAGCAATTGCTCTACGACGGCGGCCAGCTGATCGGTGCTGCCGTGAAAGATCGTGTGACCGGAAAACTTTACCGGATGACTGCCAAAAAAGTGGTCAACGCGGCAGGCCCGTGGGTTGATACGATTCGTGACATGGACCACTCAAAAACAGGTAAACACCTGCATCTGACAAAGGGCGTTCATCTTGTCTTCGATCGCCGACGTTTTCCGATGCGGCAATCGGTTTACTTCGATACGACCAATGGCGACAAACGAATGCTTTTCGTCATCCCGCGCGGCAATAAAGTCTACGCCGGGACAACAGATACAACGTACAATCATTATCCGATTGATCCGAAACCGCTGCCGGCCGACCGCGACTATATTCTTGACGCCGTCAACGGCATGTTTCCGTCGGTCGGGCTAAGAGCGGAAGATGTTGAATCGAGCTGGGCCGGCGTTCGTCCGCTGATTCAGGAAGAAGGCAAATCACCGTCGGAAATTTCCCGTAAAGACGAGATCTTCCTGTCTCCTTCCGGCCTGATTTCGATTGCCGGCGGTAAACTCACGGGCTATCGCAAGATGGCCCAGCAGGTCGTCGACGAAGTCACCCGTCAATTAGAAAAAGAAAATGGCCAATCCTACCCACCGTGCGCGACTATCCATGCCGAACTATCGGGCGGGCATTTCGGCGGTGCGGATCATTTCCCGGGTTATATTCGCCGAATGACGGCCGAAGGAAAGCAAGTCGGCCTGACCGACGAAGAAGCGGAAAAGCTTGTGCGCCGCTATGGCTCGAATGTTCCGACACTCCTCGATCGAATGGGCCGTCATCACCACCAGGCCAAGAAATACGGGCTTCCCAACCTGCTATATGCCATGTTGGATTATGCGATCACGGAAGAGATGATCTGGCATCCTATCGACTTTTTCACCCGCCGCACTGGTGCGACCTTTTTTGATATCCAATGGGCGCAAAAATGGGCACACCCAGTCCTGAACTGCCTAGCCGACCGTCTATCCTGGAACGCAGGCCAGGTGAACCGTTATACCGCCAGGTTGGAGGACGCCTTCCTTGAAGCGGAAATCAAAGCGAAACCGGAAAAAAGCGAACCGACAGCGAAGACGACGAACTGATAAATTGACGGTGGTTTTATACACAACAAGCAGCAAGCTAAAAAAAACGCCTCGCATGTACAAAAAATGATATCCGAACATACACAGCGGGAAATGAGCCGCACTGCCGTCAACCGGCGGACTGCGGAACTTCCCGCCTTTTTTATGGAAAGATATATGAACAAGTTGACGCTTATTATTTAAATGCATTCCCGGGATCATGATGTATAATGAACATTAGTTTGTGCGTCGGATGAGCCTCCTTCTACAAGCGGCATAGCTGCTTGCCGGGAGCGATGCCACGCTCGGCTATTTTTTTGTGAATGGTTTCTCAATTAGCGATCATTCATCCTGCTCGTGATCGCCATAGAAAAAAATAAAGGTGGTTTCTTTCAAGTGAAAAAATTCGGACTGGCTGCACAGATTTTTGCCGGACTCGTGCTGGGGATTATCGTCGGAGCCGTTTTTTACGGTAATCAAACGGCAATCGCCGTCCTCCAACCGTTCGGCGACATTTTCATCCATCTGATTAAAATGATCGTGATCCCGATCATCGTGTCGGCACTGATTGTGTCGATTGCCGGCGTTGGCGACGTGAAGAAACTCGGCAAACTCGGCGTTAAAACGATCATTTATTTTGAGATCATTACCACACTGGCGCTCGGTATCGGTTTGATTGCCGCCAATGTTTTTCATCCCGGCAGCGGCATCAATTTGTCGAACTTGGCCAAAACCGATATCTCCTCATATGAACAAACGGCAAAGTCCAGCGGGCAGTCAAGCATGGCCGCCAACTTTACAAACATCATTCCGAGCAACGTCTTCCAATCTCTGGCGCAGGGCGACTTGCTGCCGGTTATCTTTTTTTCGGTTATCTTCGGCATCGGCGTCGCCTCAATCGGCAAAAAAGGAACGCCGGTATCGGCTTTCTTTAACGGTGTTCTGGAAACCATGTACTGGGTGACGAACTTCGTGATGAAATTCGCGGCATTCGGCGTTTTCGGCCTGATCGGCGTCAACGTTGCCCAATTCGGTATCGCTTCGCTCCTGCCGCTCGGCAAGCTTATCGTTGTGATTTACGCGACAATGATCCTGTTCGTTTTACTTGTTCTCGGAACGGTCGCTAAAATCGCCGGAACGAATGTGTTGACACTGATCGGCATTTTGAAAGACGAACTATTTCTGGCCTTCACGACGGCCAGTTCCGAGGCCGTACTGCCGAAATTGATGGACAAAATGGTTCGCTTTGGCTGTCCGCAGGCGATTACTTCGTTCGTGGTCCCGACCGGTTATACTTTTAATCTTGACGGTTCGGCCATCTACCAGTCGATTGCCGCCTTGTTCGTCGCCCAAGTCTACGGCATTCATCTCTCACTCGGCCGCCAATTGCTGCTGCTTGCCGTATTAATGCTGACATCGAAGGGCATGGCCGGCGTCACCGGCGCTTCATTCGTCGTGCTGCTGACGACACTCGGATCAATGGGGCTTCCGCTGGAGGGCGTTGCCTTTATCGCCGGCATCGACCGCATTCTCGACATGTTGCGTACCGTCGTGAACGTCGTCGGCAATGCACTGGCCACCGTAATCATGTCCAAATCGGAAGGCCGCTTCGATCAGGCCAAAGCCGATGCCTATCTGAATCGGGCATCGGCATAAAAGACACCATTGATGACTTACTGAAACAATGCGGGGAAGCATGTCTCCGCATTGTTTTATTTTAATTACCGAAAAAGTTCGACGATGGGTATTGTAAACTTCCTAGTATCAATATCCGCCAAAAAATCATTCCCTTTCAATCAATTTATTCACATCGCAAGCAAAGCCACATTATCAAAAATAATAAACAACGCAAAAAATAATAATATTTTTTGATTTTTGATTGATTATTTCCGATATCCCTTGAAATCGCTACTTAAAATGGCAAAATAAAGGTGAAAGCGTTGGAAAACAACAGTACAAAGCTGCTATTTTTCTACCGCTAAATTATCCAAGGAGATGTTATCGGTGAAAGTTACAGCAGCAGTTGTTGCCGAAAAAAATGCGCCATTTTTCATCAAAGACGATGTCGAGCTGGCACCGTTGCAGTCGGACGATCTGCAGATCCATATCGTCGCCACCGGCATCTGTCACTCTGACGAAGCTATCCGTAAAGGAGATGCGGTGATTGGCTATCCGATCGTTCTCGGCCATGAAGGCTCCGGCATTGTCGAGAAGGTCGGTCCGGAAGTGAAGAACTTCCAGCCGGGCGACCATGTCGTCCTCTCTTTCTATGGATGCGGCAGCTGTATCAACTGCCTGCAAGGCAAACCAACACAGTGTCTGAACTACGTTGCCAATAATCTGTCGGGCGTTCGCCCGGACGGCAGTGCCCACTTTACGGAAAAAGGAGAACCGCTGAAGGATATGTTCGATCAATCTTCCTTTGCGACCACAACGGTCGTTCGCGAGCGTAACGCCGTTAAGGTACCTAAGAATCTGGATCTACGCAAGCTCGGTCCGCTCGGCTGCGGCTATGTCACCGGCAGCGGTACTGTTTTTAACGTCCTTAAACCGCAACCGGGACAAACAATCGCTGTCTTTGGTACCGGTGCCGTTGGTCTAGCGGCAATGATGGCCGGCCGGATTTCCGGTTGTACAAGAGTCATCGCCATTGACATCGTTGATTCACGGCTGAAATTAGCCCAGGAATTGGGAGCGACCGATACGATCAATAGTAAAACAGAAAACCCGGTCGAAGAAATCAAATCATTAACAGACGGTCACGGTGTCAATTTTGCCGTCGACACGACCGGCCTAACCCAAGTCATGCAGTCCTCGATTCAAGCACTGGCTCAGGGCGGGACCTCCGCAACGATTGCCGTCACACCGCACCACATTGATGTTGATACGTGGAACGACTTGTGTACTCATGATCGAAAAATTGTCGGCGTCAACATGGGGGATTTGATTCCGCAGGTTGACGTTCCCCGTCTGATCCGCTTCTATCAGCTCGGTTTGTTCGACTTTGACAAAACGGAAAAATTTTATCCGTTTGCACAAATTAACGAAGCCAATGCCGATTCGATCAGCGGCAAAACAATTAAACCCATTCTGATCATTGACCCGAATTATAAACCCGGTGACTGAGAATATACTATTTCTATACCGGTTACCCTGAAAACAATGGTTACTAACTTGTGAAAGAATTCACCTAAGAGTTCGTTTCATGAAACGAACTCTTTTTTATAAACTTTTTTACATCGAATCAGCAGCAAACGGGAATTAAAAAACTCTGAACAGACAGCTTTCTGGTCTTATGTGCCGGAAGTACTCCCACTCAAAGCACGGGCGCTGGGAATGGGCATGATCACCTTCACTCCTGTCTCTTATACACATCTGACGCTGCCGACGAATAGCCTTG
>UQRJ01000173.1 GCA_900543345.1 uncultured Sporolactobacillus sp.
GTGTATAAGAGACAGGTGCCAATGCTATAATTTTTAATGTAGAAGAAAATAAATGATATTTTTTTCCGATGAAAGTCGGTGAAGAGGCTAAGGAGTAAAGAAGCGCGTTTTTATTTTCTGCTATTCTTGTGAAAGTAATCACGAAGGCGGTTACTCATTGAAATCCTGGCATCGGCATATCGGAAATAAACTTTTTCTGGGAGGATGTCTGAACATGGCTTTTAAAATCATTGCTTACGGCGTTGAACCTTATGAAGAACATTTGTACGGTGAATTGAACAAATACGGCTTCGAGGTCAAATTGGTTAACGATCTGCTGACGGCGGACAACGGCGATCTGGCGAAGGGATACGACGGCGTTCTGCTGTTTGTTAACTGCCTGGCCAACCGGGACAATCTGAAGAAATTTAAGGATTTCGGTATTAAATATGTCTTTACGCGGACAGCCGGATTCAATCATATCGATCTTCAGGCTGCCGCCGATTTTGGTCAGATCGTTGCTCGCGTACCGGCTTATTCGCCGAATGCGATTGCCGAACTGGCCGTATCGCTTGGAACATCGCTTTCCCGCAGCACCGTCTACACGACGGGCAGAACGGCGAAACTGGATTTTGAAGTGACGGAAACGATGTTCAGCCATGAAATTCGTAAAAGCAAAGTCGGCATTGTCGGCACGGGCCATATTGGCTGCGTTGAAGCGGAATTGTACAAGGGCCTTGGTGCGAAAGTGCTTGGTTATGATATTTATCAGAGTGAATTTGCTAAGAAATTGGTCGAATTCAAAGAACTTGACGATCTGCTTGCTGAATCCGATATCGTCAGCCTGCATCTTCCCTACTTCCCCGGGAAAAATGAAAACTTTGTCGGAGAAGATTTTATTGGCAAGATGAAAGACGGTGCGATTCTGGTGAATACCGCCCGCGGCGAACTGGTTGATGAAGCGGCCGTTGTGAAGGCCATTAAAAGCGGCAAACTGGCCGGATTCGGTGCCGATGTCCTGACCGACGAAGCACGCTTTTTCGGAAAAGATTTCTCCGACGGCAAGCCGTTCCCGGATGCGACAATCAAAGAATTGGTCGGCCTCTATCCGAAGGTACTGATTACTCCGCATGTTGCGGCAATGACCGACGAAGCGGTTTCCAACATGATCTCGACGAGTTACGATAATTTTGAAAAGGCCATTAAGGGAGAAGATCTCGGCCGTGCGTCGGTAAAGCTCCCCGAGCCGGCCGCCAAATAATTGCCAATGAAATAGTCTGTGAAAATAAAATCACAAGCAGCCCGGCCAATAGTCGGGCTGCTTTTATTGAAGATAGCTATCTTTTTTACACTTACTCAAACCGCCGTATAGCCACCGTCCGTAACGAGGATGGACCCGGCAACGAACGAAGAATCATCGCTGGCGAGGAATAGAACCGCTTTGGCGACTTCTTCCGGCTTGCCCAATCTGCCCATCGGGTGTAGTGCCGTTAATTCTTTGCGAGCTTCTTCCGCTCCGGTTTCGCTGGCAATCAGCGGGGTATCGATATAGCCGGGGCCGACGGCATTGACGCGAATGCCCTCACGTGCGTAAGTGGCGCCCAAAGTTTGTGTTAATAATTTGACGCCGCCTTTTGATGCGGTATAAGCGGTCCAACCCGGTCTTCCCGCTAAGCTGTGGATCGATCCGGTGTTGACGACCGTCCCGCCGTGTCCTTGCTTTTTCATTTGCGCAATGGCATATTTGTCGGCCAAAAAAACACCATTGAGATTGACATCGATCGTTTTTTTCCATTTATCATAACTCAATTCATGAATGTTCTGGCTGCCGTCGATCGCAATACCGGCATTGGCGAACATGATATCCAGCTTTCCAAATTTTTTGACGGTTTCATCAACCAGGTGGTTTACTTGTGATTCATCGGTAACGTCGGTTTTTACAAATAGGGTCTCATACCCCTTTTTATTTAATTCGTCGGAAAGTTCCTGACCGCGGTTTGAAAAATCGGCGATTGTAACTTTTGCCCCTTCTTTGACAAATAAACGAACGGTAGCGGCTCCGATTCCGCCGGCTCCGCCGGTAACGATGGCAACTTTATCTTTCAGTTTCATAACAAACACACCTTGCCTTTGGCTATTTTTTCTAAGGGTCGTCAAGTATAGCTGTTAATGAATATTGAAAGCGCCTTCATATGCACTATAAGTCTAATTCACTATTTCGTCAATAATTTAACCTTGCTGTCCTGAGCGAAAGAAACTGACATAGTGAAAGTGAATAAAAAAATTAAAGATGATGGCTACATCCCATTATTGGTAAAGAAAGTCTCTCGAGAAGTTATTTTTACCGCAAAAATAAGCGATGGCCGCATATGGCCGAGTTCTTCACTTTTTTGCGGCTTTTCCGCGGATGGAGTAAAATAGCATCAGTTGACTGTCGCCGTGCGATGCGCTGCCGGTTATTTATAGCTGATTCGAGCCGGCCGCGGCAATCATTGATCAATTTATTGAGCGGTATAACGATGGGAGCGCAGGCGGAAAAGCCGCCGCTGATTCGTCGAATGATTACGGAATAGGGGGATGTGAGCATGACCGATTTGGCGAACTATATTGACCATACCAATCTGAAACCGGATGCGGCCGAAGAAGATATAAGACGGTTGATCGAAGAGGCGAAGCGCTACGGTTTTGCTTCGGTATGCATTCATCCGTGTTGGGTCCGCTTTGCCGCCGAGCGTCTGAACGGTACGGACGTCGCCGTTTGTACGGTGATCGGCTTTCCGCTTGGGGCCGGAACAGCAGCAACGAAAGCTTTCGAGTCCCGCGATGCTGTTGCAAATGGTGCGGATGAAGTCGATATGGTGATCAACATCGGTGCGCTGAAAAGCGGCCGGTACGACGTCGTTGAAAAGGATATTCGCGCTGTTGTCGAAGCGTCCGGCCAAGCACTCGTTAAAGTGATTATTGAGGCATGCCTCTTGACTGACGAAGAAAAAGTCACAGCTTGCCGATTGGCCGTTTGTGCCGGAGCCGATTATGTGAAGACTTCAACCGGTTTCTCTACGGGCGGGGCAACAACAGCGGATGTGGCGTTGATGCGCCGAACAGTCGGTCAGTCGATCGGCGTCAAAGCAGCCGGCGGTATCCATACGCGGCGGGATGCCGAAGCGATGATTGCCGCCGGCGCGACGCGGATTGGCGCAAGCAGCGGTGTGAAAATTGTTTCCGGTTCATAAGTCGCCCGCTTGCGATACGGATGATAAATAGGCCTCATTTCCGGATGGCTCGGCATGTTCGACCTTTTAGGTCAGAAAACCGGCGCGAATATTTTTAATGCTTGCAATAGGAAGGGTGTCTATGCTATAATTCTTTTCGTGCCGGAAGAGCCGGTATTCTATGATAGGGCGTTGGGCAAGTGGTTAAGCCAATGGATTCTCATTCCATGATCACGGGTTCAATTCCCGTACGCCTTATAAATCATTGAATAAATCGGGCAAGCGTCGACGGAAGCTAAAAAGTCGGCGCCTTTTTTTTGAAGAAATAGTTGAAAGCGCTTGCAGATAACGATAAAATAGAGATGGGAATAATGTGAACGTTTTGTGACAAAAAGAATGGCTTTTTCAATTTCAATCGAAGGGAAGGATCGATTTGAAACGAAAAAAGATTGTGATTCTCGGTGCCGGATACGGTGGCTTGCGTGCGCTGAGGAAGTTGCAGCAAATGAAACCGGATGCGGATATCGTGATTATAAACAAGACCAATTATCATTGTGAAACAACCTCGCTGCATGAGGTGGCGGCCGGAACAAGCCGGGCGGAAGAAATATGTTATCCTGTGAATTACGTCATTGACAAACACCAGGCTGTGTTTATTCAAGCTACGGTTAAACGTGTGGAGACGGTCGCGCAAAAAGTTATCCTGTCCGATCATCCGCCCGTATTATACGATTATCTGTTGATCGCACTTGGCTTTGAAACAGAATCGTTCGGTATCCAGGGAATTAAAGAGTATGCCCTGTCAATCTCGGATATTCCATCGGTCGAACGGATTCGTCGTCATATTGAGACTCAATTTTCGAAGTGGCATGACGATCATCGTGAAGAACGGTTGACGATCGTCGTCGGCGGAGCAGGGTTTACCAGCTTCGAATTTCTCGGTGAACTGACCAACCGATTGCCGCGTCTTGCCGGTAAATACCGCCTCTCGCGGCAGCAGATTCGAGTTTATTGTATTGAACCGTCTCCCGATATCCTGCCGATGTTTGATCGCAGCCTGGCTGAATACGGAACAAGAAAGCTCACGGAACGCGGTGTTCGTTTCGTCATTGGACGGATTAATCGCGTAACTGCCGGGCATGTTTATTATAAAAACGATAACGAGCTGAAAGTCTTGCATACAAACACGTTAATTTGGACGGGCGGCGTCCGCGGCAGTTCGGTGATTGAGGCGTCCGGATTCCATCAACATCGCGGCCGTGTCCGCGTTAACAACGATCTGACGGTTCCCGGCTATCCGACTATCCTAATTATCGGCGATTGTTCGGCAATTGTCGATCCGGAAACTGGTCGGCCGTATCCGACCACGGCGCAGATCGCTCTGCAGCAAGCCGACTGTGCCGCTTATAATTTGAACGCTCTCGCAGCCGGCCGGCAGACGAGAACATTTGTCTATCACTGCAAAGGAACGGTCTGCTCACTCGGAAAGAACGACGCGATGGGTGAAGTGATGGGAAAAAATCTGAAAGGCTATCCGGCGTCGTTTCTGAAAAAAGTGATTGAAAATCGTTCGCTGGCTAAGATCGGCGGTGTCGAAGCCATGCTGAAAAAAGGTCGATTTAGTTTTTCAAAATAGGCACAAAAAAGGCCTTCCGGTTGAAAACAGATGTCGGAAGGCCTTTTTTTAATACGCTTGAATAACACTTTAAGAGAGCTAAGGCTCGACCTGCGTCAGAGGCTTAACTAACTGCGCCAAAGTTTCTTTCATCGACTTACTTGCTTGAGACCGTTTCGGGAATCTTAGCAAGCGCCTGATCGAGATCCCAAATAATATCGTCGATCGTTTCGATGCCGATCGATACGCGGATCAGATCCGGCGTAATGCCGGTGGCTGCCTGTTCTTCCGGAGAAAGTTCGGCATGTGTCGTGCTTGCCGGGTGAATAATCAACGATTTGGCGTCGCCGACATTGGCTAACAGTGAAAATAGCTTGACATTGTTGATCAGGGTTTTCCCGGCCTCTAGCCCGCCTTTAACGCCGAACGTAAAGATGGCGCCCGGTCCTTTCGGCAGGTATTTTTTCGCTAGATCGTAATATTTATTGCCCTTCAGGCCGGGATAGTTGACCCAGCTGACTTTCGGATGTTGATTGAGGAATTCGGCCACTTTCTGTGCGTTCTGAACATGGCGCTCAATGCGGACGGACAGCGATTCAAGCCCTTGCAGGAAATAAAAGGCATTCTGCGGAGCGATCGTTGCCCCGGTATTGCGCAGCAACTGTACACGTGCTTTAACGGCGAAGGAAACCGGTGCTTGGTCGGCATAAACCAATCCGCCGTAGCTTTTGTCCGGTTCGGTGAAATCGGGGAACTTGCCGCTGGCGCGCCAATCGAACTTACCGCCGTCGACAATCACGCCGCCGATCGCCGTGCCGTGGCCGCCGATGAATTTCGTTGCCGAATGAACGACGACATCTGCGCCGTAGTCAATCGGCCGTATGAGATACGGTGTACCGAATGTATTGTCGATAATGAACGGAATCTTGTTTTTATGAGCGATTGCTGCGACCTTTTCAATGTCGAGGATATTGATTTTTGGATTGCCGATGGTCTCACCGTAGAGAGCTTTCGTCTTGTCGTCGATGGCTTTGCGGAAGTTTTCCGGATCGTCGGGATCAACAAATTTAACGTTGATACCTAGCTTTTTCAACGTAACGGAGAATAGTTCATAAGTGCCGCCGTACAACGTGCTGGCCGTGACGATGTTGTCCCCCGCGTTCGCGACGTTCAATATCGAGTAAAGAATAGCTGCCAGTCCGGAAGAGGTAGCCAAGGCGGCTGTGCCGCCCTCCAGCGCCGCAACGCGTTTTTCGAAAATGTCTTCCGTCGGATTCATAATTCGCGCGTAGACGTTACCGGGCTTTTTCAGTTGGAAAAAGTCTGCTGCTTCATCCGCATCTTTAAAGACAAAGGACGTCGTCTGATAAATCGGCACAGCTCGTGAACCGGTCGCCGGATCGGGTTCTTCCTGTCCGGCGTGTACTTGCAACGTCTCAAAACCGAATTTCCGTTCTTCTTCAGCCATCTAGATCTCTCCCTTACTTCTTAAGTTTTTCATTAAATAAAATCCTAGAGTCGGAAAGCACTGGAGAATAGAATGAGCTGCTATTGAAAAAGCCGCTTCCTGAAAGATAATCAAGGAAGCGACTCTCGGCCGATTCTTTTCTTATCTGCCAGAATTTAATCTGCTGGAATTAACACCATACACGCGCGTGCTGGTTGTCGGGCTTCGCAGGGCCAGTCCCTCCGCCACTCTCGATAAGATTTATTTCTGTCTCTTATACACATCTGACGCTGCCGACGAGTAG
>UQRJ01000174.1 GCA_900543345.1 uncultured Sporolactobacillus sp.
GAGATGTCTTAGGGTCTCGTGGGCTCGGAGATGTGTATAAGAGACAGGAATAACGCAGCGCACCGCCGGGCGTCCGTACACGGTAGAGCAGCGCTCCCTCCTGCATCCCGGTCGTCGGGTTAACAGGAAGCTGCGACGTCGTTAAGGCGATATCGGTTGTCTTTCCGGTTTCCGTCAATGTCCCCTGGGAAAAATCAGGAATTGTCTCATCCATATAAGTCCCGGTCGCCAGATCGCCGACCCGGCCGGGATTCGGCACATCGCCGCCGAGGCGGCTCAGCAGCATCTCCGGGAATGTGCGCAGCTTTGTGCGATCCTGTTTGTACCCCGGCGTATCGACATTATTCAAGTTATTGGAAAGCGTCGTCTCGCGGCGCTGCTCGGCAATCATCGCCGATGACGACGTATATATTCCCCTGATCATCAGTAGACACCTCCTCTATAATTATCGGCCAAAAACGAAATGCAAAAAGCGCAAACGTCAGTTCGCTTTGCGCTTCGGCAAGCTATCCAGATGTTCAAGCATTTTTCCTGCACCTTCAACGACGCAAGTCATCGGATTTTCCGCGACAACAACCGGCACTTTCAACTCGTTCGCAAGCAACTGATCGATTCCGTGCAGCTGCGCACCGCCGCCGGTTAGAATCACGCCGCGATCGATAATATCGGCGGAGAGTTCTGGCGGCGTCTGCTCAAGGACATTTTTCGCCGCCGAGACCAGCAGGCTGATCGAATCCGCCAGTGCTTCTTCAATCTCATTGGAATGAATCGTTAACGTTTTCGGCAGTCCGCTCACCATATCGCGGCCGCGAATATCCATGCTTTCATCACGGGCATTTTTAAACACGGTACCGACTTGTATTTTCACCTGCTCGGCCGTCCGTTCGCCGATCAGCAGTTTATACTTTCTTTTAATATAATTGAGAATTTCGCGATCGAACTTATCACCGGCCATTTTAATCGTCTGCGCCGTAACAATATCGCCCATCGACAGGACGGCGATATCGGTCGTACCGCCGCCGATATCGATGACCATATTGCCGCTCGGCTGAAAAATATCCATGCCGGCGCCGACCGCCGCCACTTTCGGCTCTTCTTCCAGATAAACCTGTTTCCCGCCACTTCGCTCAGCCGCTTGACGAATGGCCTTTTGCTCGACGGATGTAATGTGCGTCGGCGTGCAGATAAGGATGCGCGGTTTTTTAAGAAACCCTTTCACCTTGATTTTATTAATAAAGTGAGTCAGCATCATTTCCGTTATTTCGAAATCGGCGATCACGCCGTCGCGCAGCGGCCGAATCGCGACAATATTGGCAGGAGTCCGTCCGACCATCCGCCGCGCTTCTTCGCCGACCGCCAGAAGCTGCTTCGTATCGGTATCCAGCGCAATCACCGAAGGTTCGTTCAGTACAATTCCCTGGCCTTTCACGTATATCAGCACGTTCGCCGTACCTAAGTCAATTCCAATGTCTCTTGAAAACAACGCCCTTATCCTCCCTGCTTAACGCACATATCATTCATTCTTACATTTTATCATAAATTCGCGCAAACAGGGAGGCGGATAAGAAAACAGCAATGGATTTTATCTGAGTGGGGAAGTAAATGGATTGGTTGCGGAGAATAGTATCGGATCGGGAAATGAATTTAGGATTTGACTGCTTTTTCCGCGTCTTTTTGATACTTCAGTCGGGTCGCTTCGCCTCCTCTCAGATGGCGGATGGACTTATGATAATCGAGCACACTTTTTACGGCACCGGCCAGCTCGGGGTTAATGCTGGGCAATCGTTCCGTCAGGTCTTTGTGTACCGTACTTTTCGATACACCGAATTCTTTGGCAATGACCCGCACCGTCTTTTTTGTCTCCACGATATGCTTTCCAATCTTGATCGTACGCTCTTTGATGTAATCGTGCACACCACTCGCCTCCTGTAGTCTGAAGGTGCGAAATGAGACAATATCCCGAGAGGAACCGCACGCACTGCTCGCTTCGGCCCACCGCGCTCACCTCGAAACCCCGTATGTGAGTTTGTAACATCTTATTAAGCGAGTCCCGGTTATATACCAAAAAGTCAAGTAGGACAAGGGATGAGCGGTGATTTGCAGATTACGGCAAAAAGATTGCGTAGCGAGTGAGACGCGATTGGGGAGGCCGCTGTCCTCGCCCATTCATTGAAACCGGACAGATAAAAGATCATCGAAGCAGCTTACGACAAGTTGTCCGGCTCCGGAATGAAAAAGGGCGGTCCTGCCGATCAAATGAACGGTGGGACCGCCGTATTTTTGTATGTGACAATCCGGTGATGAAGATGAATCGCAGCGGATTTAACTGAAACTAAAATTGTTTATCCTAATTCGGGGCCACTCCGCGATGATTCGGGGCTACTTTCACAAATTCGGGGCTACTTTCCAGCGATTCGGGGCCACTTTCACAAATTCGGGGCCACTCCGCAACGATCCGGGGCTACTTTCCAGCGATTCGGGGCTACTCCGCGACGATTCGGGGCCACTTTCACAAATTCGGGGCTACTCCACAACGATTCGGGGCCACTTTTACAAATTCGGGGCTACTCCTGCTCCCCTGTTCTTGTCACTGCTTTGGTTTGTCGATAATAGTGATCAATCCATCTGTGTGAGGGGGCCTGATAATAAATTCCTGCTCCTGTACCCGTGCCTCCACGTTTTAGATCCATTTTTTGTAAAATATGTTTAGCTAAGTATCGATCTTTGATTCGCAGCCATTCACGACACTGGCGATTGGTGATCGTTGGACCACATAATAAAAAATAATCAAGAATCATCGGAATATGAGCAGTCCTAGAACGACAGCCGCAGTGCGGGCACTGCCAAGCAGCGTAGATCCGTTCCATCACAAACCGCCGGCAATGGGGACAGCGAACGCCGCGGCGAAGTGCGGCCGGATCGACCGCATATTTTTCCAATAAATGGAGCGGCGGCGGACGATGCTCCGCCAGTAACCGACGGCCGATCCGCTCAATACCGGCGCAGCGCGGGTAACGGGCATATTTTTTCTGCAACTGATTCAATTTTTCCCTGATCTGTTCGGCGTGAATCACTTTATCGGCGACTTCCCGCGAACCGCCAGGGTTGTCGATAATCGTTGTGCTATAGGCAATGACGACCAGCGATTCAATCGGCAGCTCGGGCAAGTCCCGGGCCGTCAGCCAAGCCGCCAGCAATTCGCGTTGACGGCCGACTTGTAGCAGCGGATTGGGGAATCCTTCGTGCCGATCGCCGACAATGCGGAGCATCTGCCGGTTGCCCGGTTCAAACTGCAGCGATCCGGAATAATTTTTGACTTCCATAATCAGGGCAAATGTCTCAGTCAGCAGCAGCACATCCATCTGAAACGTCTGCCCAAACGCCGTTTCGCGCAAGTCATAAAAAATGTGCAGCGACGGGTCGGACAAACCGTCAAGGAAAAAAGCGACGTTCTGCTCACCATGCCAACCGGTTCGCACCTTGGCAAGGTCACGTTCGATCGGTGCTTGATTCGCGGTCCGGCCTGGCAGGCGGGTGAGCAGCGCCTCGGCGGTCGGCAGGGGAAGCGGAATCAACAATTCTCTACCAAACATTGTCTCTCCCCTTTCTGCAGGAATCATTGTTTATTTCGCCGCCGGGTCAGGCCATTCCTATCTAACTGTAAAAAAACTGTGTCTATTTTGGTAATAATCGGCCGCATTAAGTCGATGCAACCTTTTAATGACTCGCACCGCTGAAAAAATGGCCGGACACAGGAGAGCTTGCTCATAATCTGTGGTAGACTAACGGCAAACGACTAAGGAGGCGGAAGCCATGCGCATTGCCGTGATTACCGGCGCTTCTTCCGGCATCGGGAGAGAATTTGTCAGAGCGATCGATGCAGCCGGATTGGATGAAATCTGGCTGATTGCCCGCCGAAAAGAGCGATTGGAAGCAGTTGCCAAACAGACAAAAACACACGCACGGCCGATTTCTTTGGACCTGACCACGCGTGACAATCTGGATCGGTATCAAAAAAGGTTACAGGAGGCGAGACCGGAAGTCGCCGTGCTAATCAACAGCAGCGGTTACGGGGTATTCGGCGGCTTCCAGGACAAACCGCTCGATAAACAGCTCGGCATCATTGATTTGAACGACCGGGCCCTGACAGCGATAACCTATCTGACGCTGCCTTTTATGAAAAAAGGCGGTGAGATCTATAACCTGGCGTCAACGGCTTCGTTCCAGCCGCTGCCCTACGGCGCGGTCTACGCCGCTTCGAAGGCTTTCGTGTTCAGTTTTACCCGCGCGCTGAACATGGAGCTGAAATCGCAGGGCATTCACGCAATCGCCGTCTGCCCGCATTGGTGCAAAACGAACTTTTTCGCGACCGCGATCACCGGCACTACCGTCGTGCACTTCGACTTTTTCAATCGAACCGAAGACGTCGTCGCCGGCGCCATTCGGGCCATGAAAAAAGGAAAAGATATCTCGCTTTGCGGCGCACGCGTGAAGTTCCGTGCCCTGCTGATCAAATTACTGCCACAGCAGTGGGTGATGAAAATATATTGCCGGATGCAGAAAAAGCCATATTAAACCGCCGATACGCTTGGGCAGAAGAAAACCCCGAACCGGTCGCTCATCGTCAATGAGAGCAGGGCCGATTGAGACCAGTGCAGGCGTTAGCGCATTATCACAGGGATACTGCGCTGCATAGATGGACTGATATTCGCTCCGCCAACGGTGATTCCTATGCCCTGAACGGTGATATTTGCTCTGCCAACGGCGATTCCTCCGCCCTGAACGGCGATAGTCGCTCCGCCAACGGTGATTCCTTCGCCCGGAGCGGTGATCCACCTTACTACATCATAACTACTCACCAATCCCGACAGACGCTGCGCTGCATAGATGTTTTCGCATAAGGAACACATCGTCTCGACGTGGAGACCGGTATACGGCCTCCTCAGCGGCAGCGATAGGATCGATGCGAAGCCTGCAGGAGGATGACGAAGTGCCATGATCATCTCAACAAACGAGGCTGTTTTTCGACACTTATCGCCCACTGAGGCCGGGAGCATTCGTTTTTTTTAAAACGGGGCAGACGACGTCATCCCATGAAAACCGCACCGACAATCAGTGCGCCGGCAATGACGAAAGCCGGATGGATCCGAAAACGCTGCAGGAGCACGAAACTTATCCCGCCAATCAGTATCATCGGCAGCCAGCCGGACGCTTTTTCAGCAGTAGTAAAAAAATCCCAGGCCATCATGCCGAGCATAACGACGATGATCGGTCGGATTAGCAGCGTCAAGCGTTTGACTTTCGGCGAATCTTTATAGCGAAATAATAATTGTAGCAGCACGATCAATAAAATCAATGACGGGGCCACAGTTGCCAGTTCGGCCGTAAGCGAGCCGGGAATGCCGGCTTCTGTATAACCGATATAGCCCGCCATTTTCGTAGCAATCGGGCCCGGCAACGTATTGCCAAGCGCCAACACATTGCTGAAACCGGTGACGCTCATCCAGTGGTAGTGGTCAACGACTTCGTTTTCAATTAGCGGAATCGAAGCCGGACCGCCTCCGTAGCCGAGAATGCCGGGAATAAAAAAAGCCAGAAAGATCTGCAACAGCTTCACTTTCGTTCACCTTCCGTCTTTGTCTCGGTCCGTTTCGCCGGCTTAATCAGGACATAAATCAACACGAGGGCAATCAGAATCGCCGGATGAATCGGCAGCACTTCCATCAGCATGAAGCTTGCCGCGACAAGCAGCAGTGTCGCCGGCCAGCCGAGTCCTTTTTTAGCGCTGGACAAAAAGCTCCACGTCAGCTGAGCCATCAGCACACCGACGACCGGCAGGACGGCTTGAGTCATGCCGCGGACCCAACGCGCTTCCTGAAAATAGGCAAGAAAGCCGAGCAAAGCGATCATCAACAGCACGGTCGGCAAAATCACCGCAATTAGGGCAATCAGCATACCGACCCAGCCCTGCTTCTTCCAGCCGATATAGCCGGCCAGTTTTGTGTTAATCGGACCGGGCAAGGCGTTGGCAATCGCCACCAAATCACCGAACTCTTCCAGCGACATCCATTTATAACGCCTGACGACTTCCGCCTCCACCAGTGGAATACCGGACGGGCCGCCGCCGAAGCTCAGTATCGCCGAGCGAAAAAAAGCGATGAAAATGTCGCGGCAGAGAGAAAAAGTCGAGCCGAAAGAGCGATCGGCCCGGTTCTGATGTTGTATTTTTAATGGACTCATTCAATCGAACCTTTCAATGAACTACAAACGAATAAGATGAAATGACTATTTTAGTTTTTACTTTTTTTATAAAATAATCTATCGAAACCGTCCACCAATTTCACCTTTCACCAAGCGGCCACCACTCCGTCCGCCCGGGATTCGGTGCCGCCGACCAGCACACCGGTTTGGTCGCTGCGCCAGATGATCTGACCGCGGCCGAACGAAGCGGAATCGGCAGCTACGTGAATATCGTGTCCGCGCCGGGCTGTCTCTTATACACATCTGACGCTGCCGACGAA
>UQRJ01000175.1 GCA_900543345.1 uncultured Sporolactobacillus sp.
ATAAGAGACAGCGTGACGAAAAACGCGATCGCCACGGCTTGGATTTTGCGTCACCCGGCTCAAATTCAGGTGATTATCGGAACCATGACCCCGTCTCATATTGTCGACAGTGCTGCGGGTGCCGATGTTGAATTAACGAAACAAGAGTGGTACGACCTTTATCTTGCGGCGGGTAATGATTTGCCGTAATGAATAAACTTTTAAAAACAGGCATGTAAAAAAAGAAGGAGGTAGCGATTGACGTTGCATATTGCGGCACACAGATTGACAGATACGTATACGTTGACTAACGGAGTTGAAATTCCGGTTGTTGGTTTCGGAACGTGGCAATCGGCAAACGGTGAGGAAGCATATCGTGCTGTTTCCTGGGCTCTGGAGGCCGGTTATCGGCATATCGATACAGCTGCCGAATATCTCAATGAAGAATCGGTAGGCAACGCGATTAAAGATTCCGGCGTTCCGCGGGAAGAGCTGTTCGTCACGACTAAGCTTTGGAATGAGCAGCGTCGATCTTATGACGCGTCGCTGCAGGCATTCAATGATTCGCTCACGCGACTGGGTTTGGATTATGTCGATTTGTATCTGATTCACTGGCCGGAGCCGGCCGATGCTCATGATCGCTGGCAAAAGTTGAATGCCGACAGCTGGCGGGCCATGGAGAAAATTTATCGCGATGGACGAGCCAGAGCGATCGGCGTGTCCAATTTCCGCGAAAATCATCTCGATGAATTGACCAAAACGCAATCCATCGCTCCGATGGTCAATCAGATTTTCTTAAATCCGGGAGATCAGGAGAAAGGGTTGACGGCTTATAACCAAGCTCATCATATTTTAACGGAAGCCTACTCGCCGCTTGGCACCGGTCAACTGTTGCAGCTGCCGGAACTGAGCGAAATGGCCCGCAGACATCATAAATCGGTGCCGCAGCTATTAATCCGCTGGAGCCTGGAAAAAGGATTTCTGCCGTTGCCGAAATCGGTTCATAAAGATTATATTGAGGCCAATACGGACGTTTTCGATTTTGAGCTCGATGACGACGATTTGGCCAAGCTCGCCGCTTTCGACGGCAAGACGGCGCAGCACACTGATCCGCAGCAGTTTGATTATCGTCATGATCTGCCCTTTTTAGATTAATGAACAAAGGAACCATTAACTTTTTCTTGGGAATCGGATGAGCAACCGACAATATTCTCAGCTGCGCGGGATACTTTTATGTGATGATCACTGGGAGGCTTGCGTCATGGATTACATTAATGTCGCGAAAGGACTACGATTTTCTAAAGTTATTGCCGGAACGATGCGGGCGAGCAGCGAAGGGCTCAGCGGCAAAAAAATGGCCGATTTTGTCGATCGTTGCTTAAATGCCGGCGTGACGACATTCGACCACGCGGATATTTACGGCTATTACGAAAGCAGCCGTTTATTCGGCGAAGCGGTATTAAAAGCGCATCCGTCGCTGCGTGAGAAAGTGCAAATTGTGACGAAATTCAATATCATTTTACCGCGCAAGGAAAATGGCTATGCGCATTATTACGACTCTTCTGTCAAGCATTTGAATGAATCGCTGAATAAGTCTTTGGAAGTGCTGCACACCGATTATGTCGATGTGCTGTTGATTCATCGCCTTGACCCGTTATTAAACCCGCAGGAGTTGGCAGCGGGACTAGATCAGTTGGTCAAACAAGGAAAGGTTAGACACATCGGC
Source organism: uncultured Sporolactobacillus sp. (assembly GCA_900543345.1). GTDB lineage: Bacteria > Bacillota > Bacilli > Bacillales > Sporolactobacillaceae > Sporolactobacillus. The sequence goes on from UQRJ01000175.1 coordinate 1,706, forward strand.
ATTTCGAATGCCAGCTATACGTATTTTGAAATGGTTAACAAATATGTGCGGACGCCGCTTGTCACCAATGAAGTCGAAGTGAACCCGCTGCACACAGATACGTTTTTCAACGGGGTCATGGACAGTGCCTTGATCCATGATATTCCGGTGATGGCCTGGTCGCCGCTGGCCGGCGGACGGCTGTTTCATCCGCACACCGGTCAGGAATTTCGGGTACGCGCGATTCTGCAACAGATGGCGCGAAAATACGCGGTCGATTCGATTGATAAAATAGCGTATGCCTTTATTAATAAATTACCGGCAATAGTTTGTCCGATTGTTGGTTCGACGCGATTCGATCGCGTTCAAGCGGCGATTGACGCGCAAAAGATTGAGCTGACCAATAAAGACTGGTTTAAGATCCTTGAAGTATCGCGCGGCAGGGAAGTACTCTGATATCGGTCGAAGTGAAGGATCACGTCACGTCACGTTTTAATCCGTTGCTTCTCTCAAAACCTCAGGATGTAAAATAGCGAAGCAGGTTCATTTGACGGGCGATGATTGATTAAGAAAAGCGATTTGATCCCGGCAATGGGTCGCTGCTTTTGATTTGACTTATTTGTAAAAAGCGCTATGATTTAGATAGTGAGTAAACACTATCACACATTATATGGAAAGCAGGGTCCGATATGTTTACATTCACTTTCTGGGTCTTATTAATCTGGTTCGTTGTCAACGTGATCTGGATGTGGTTCGCACTTAAAAACCAGACATTGCAGAAAACTTTCGCTTGGATTAACGTCGTTGCCGTCATTATTGGCTTTTGGGTATATTATGGAGCGACTCAAGTAGCCAGCTTGTCCGGTTGGTTCTTAACCTTGGATTGGCTGAACATCTTGGTTGCGATTATCCAATTTTACTTTGGCTACAAAAAAGCCTAAACTATTTCAAAGGTGAGGCAGAATCCCTCAGTCTGGATTCTGTCCTTTTTTTACTTCTAAGGTGAGGAACGCGAGCCCAGATGACTAACAACAAGATGGATCACGCACTGAAACAAATTTTTAATAGTTATCAGCGCTATACCGAAAAACAGCAACGGGTTCTCATGGCGGCTGTCCGGCTTTTCGCCCGGAAAGGCTATGCCAATACGAGTACGTTGGAAATTGCGGCATTGGCAGGTGTGTCGGAGGGAAGTATCTTTCGTCGCTTTCGCAATAAAGAAAATCTGTTGATGGCGGTTATCGATCCGATTCTGAATGAAATTCTGCCGCATGATTTGGAGCGATTTTCTAATCAGGATCTGACAACAACCTATCGTTCACTGGACGAGTTCGTTAATCGAATTGTCCGTGATCGGATCGGCAGCGGCGAAATGTGGTTTCCGTTAATGAAAACTTTTTTGAATGAGATGCTTTATACGCCGCAGATGCGGCAGCGGCTGATGCAAGCTGTCCCTGACGATGTGATTAGCATCATCGATAGTCAATTACTGGATTTGAAAAAAAGGCATCTGCTGGTCGATTGGAGCAATCGGGAGATCATTCGGTTCCTGATGGTCGCGATCTGGGGCTACATGCTGCAGCACTTTGTGCTGTGGGCGGATGCTTCATGGGATCGTCAATTAGAAGAACGACATCTGATTGAAGGATTAACCCGGGCACTAACGCCGCCGTGAGTTTTCGGAAGAATAATTTTATGTTATGGGATCAATGAATAGACGGTAGAAGTGGATTCTACTGTCGTTTTGTATTGACCGGGGTGAAAAAAGATGTACAATAGATTTAGAACGAACGTTCATTACAGGAGGGGCCTCAGTGAATCAAATGAAACTCGGTCGGACGAATCTAACGATCTCACGTGTCGGTCTCGGTACCGCTGCCTGGGGATTCAAATTGATGGGATACGGGAAAAAATTTACCAAGGCAGATTTGTGGGAAGCGTATCGAATCAGTCTGGACAATGGTGTGAATTTTATTGATACGGCCGATAGCTACGCCGATGGTGATTCGGAACGATTAATTGGCGAATTTCATGAACGGGATGGTCGCCCGGTTGTCGTGGCGACAAAACACGATCCGAGAAAAGACAGCCAGCCGAAAGCAATCGTTCAGGCCATTGAAAGGAGCCGGCAACGATTACGCATTCCGGCGATCGATCTTTACCAGTTGCACTATCCTCCGCAAGATGAGCAGCTTGCGGCTTATGCGGACATACTGGCCGGTGCGCTGCGGGCCGGCCTAATTCGCGCTATCGGAGTGAGTAATTTTAATTTGGCGCGTACGATGCGTTTTCACGATGAACTGGCAGTACGTGGGATTCCGTTGGCATCGAATCAAGTCTACTATCACTTGCTTGAACGACGCATTGAAAAAAGCGGTTTGATTGATTACTGTGAAAAAGAAACGATTGCGATCATTCCGCTCTCGCCCATGGCACAAGGGGTGCTGACGGGAAAATTCGCTAGGTCCGGAGCGAAACTATCGGGCATTCAGAAGATTTATTTCTGGATACAACAACAGGATCTGTTTCACGAGGGATTGGGCATTTCAAGGATCAACCGGTTGATCCATATCCCGGAACCGGTGCGACTGAAGCGGTATCGCCCGTTGTTCCAATTGATGCGGGAAATTGCCGGTGACCATCGAGCGACGGTCGGCCAAGTCGCATTGTTGTGGCTGATTGCTGCAGGCCGGCAAATCATTCCGATTCCCGGTGCCAAGAACGGCAGGCAGGCGGCAGTCAACTCAAGATTGCCGGATGAATCGCTTTCCGAACAAGAATTCCATGCACTTTGCCGGATGGAGGAAAAATTAGCTGATGAATAACGAACGAATGGAGAAACTATTTTCCACGACACTGGATTTGTTCCAAAAACAAGGTTTTTATCATACGCCGATGTCGCAGATCGCCAAAATTTCCGGCATTAGTATGGGTAGTATTTATAATCAATTTAAAAATAAGGAAACACTGTTGAATGAACTTTATAAAGCGATAAAGTTTAAGTTTGCCGATGCGGTTAACCAAAGCATCGACACGGCTGGTTCGATAGAGGCGCAGATTAAGCGGCTGCTGTTGACCATCTATCATTATTCGCTTGGCCATCGCCGCGAGATCGATTTCGCCGCTCAATATGAAAATTCACCGCTGATTCGTAACGAAACGCAGGCGGATATCCGGCGGGCGATCGGGAAGGTTGCCGAGCTCTATGAAAAAGGGCGGCGGACGGCCGTTTTAAGCGATTTGCCGACTCGATCGCTAATCGTGATAAGCTTTGGTGCCGTTTCGGCGCTGGCGAAAATGGCCGGCACTCAAGAGGAGCGTATGGGCGAAGACGAGCTGCACCGGACAATCGACGCAATCTTTCGGGCGGTTGCCGCTGGGAAATAGAAAAAGCAGGATCCCCATCCCGGCTGATGGAACGAGGATCCCGCATATTATTTATTTCTATGGCGAATTCCTAAAGAGCTGAATCGCTTTTTACAGGGATGCTGTCACAACTTTCCGTTCGAACGGGTCAGAGCTGATGCCTTCATCAAGAATTTTTTTGGCCCATTCTTTGGCGGAAAACAAAGAGTGATCGCGATAATTGCCGCAGCTCTTGATCGTCGTGCCCTGCACGTCATCCCAAGTTGCCGGGCCGGCAATAAATTCAAGCGAACCCTTCAACGCTTTGGCGACGTTCACCGGGTCATGTTCACCCCATAGAATCAAATGGAATCCGGTTCGGCAACCGAACGGCGAGCAGTCGATCACACCTTTGAGACGATCGCGAAGCAGCGCCGCCAGCATATGTTCAATTGTGTGGATACCGGCTGTCGGGATTGCATTTTCGTTCGGTTGCACGAGCCGTAGGTCGTAATTCTGAATGATGTCGCCCTTTGGACCGTGCTCCGTTGAAATCAGTCGGACATAAGGTGCCTTGACTTTTGTGTGGTCCAGTGTAAAACTTTCCACTTTTGCCATTGAAAAAAAGCTCCCTTCCATTCTGCGTTGACGAACGTTTATCGACACGAATTCGTCGTTTCACGTCCAGTGTACACTATTCAAACGGAAAGGTCACGGCTCGATTGCCGGTGGCTGCTGAAACACTGAACGGGTTCCCTATTTGCGGGGGGAGCCGGTGGGCGACATTTATTTGATGCGCATGGCTTTTAACAACGCGTCGTGAATGTGCGTATTTTCGTAGTTGCCCGCGAAAAGGCTGGCATTCTTTCCAGTCGCGGTTACCGGGACGTCGACGGCGCTGTGCCCGTTGGTTGTCCAGTCGACGGTAAATTGCTGATCGGAGTGAGCTATTTTAAACGGTCCATCTTCTCTGGAGCCGGCATTATCGTTGTTATCCACGGCTTCAATTGCCATGCCGCCGCATTCATGATCTGCCAGTGTCAAAACCAGTGTATCGGGATGTTTTTTGGCGTAATCTTTGGCAACTTTGATGGATTGATCGAGCTGTTTACCGGCTTTGATCGTTAAATCAGCATTGTTTTGATGCGCCATTTCGTCAATTGCTTCTTCTTCAACCATCAAGAAAAAGCCTTCCTTATTGACCGACAGTGCCTGGATCGCTTTTTGGGTCATGGTCGGCAGCGAAACCGCCGGGTTATAACTATCTCCCTTGCCCTCCGGCTTCTGCTGGAACATTTCCTCATTGGCAAACAAGCCGAGCAGCTTGTGGCTAGTTGTCTTTAATAAATTTTTCCGATTAGTCACGACCGCGTAGCCGTAGCGTTTGGCTTTAGTAACGAGATTGCCTTTCGTACCCTTGCTGGCTTCGGACGGATCTGTGGCTGTCTCTTATACACATCTCCGAGCCCACGAGACCCTAA
>UQRJ01000176.1 GCA_900543345.1 uncultured Sporolactobacillus sp.
GACTACTTGTGATGAAAATGGTGCTCACGCATCGTCCGAACGCGTCATAAAATGAAAATGACTAAAAGCCTTCCCCGCCCGCTCTTCTGCTGAGCAAGGAGGGGGAATTGTTGAAAGAAGACTATCATCGTCCGAAACCTTTGCTGACGAAGAGGGAAAGAGAAGTCTTTGAATTACTCGTACAAGATAAAACGACTAGAGAAATAGCCAAAGAACTCTTCATTAGTGAGAAGACAGTCCGCAACCATATCTCGAACACCATGCAGAAGTTGGGTGTGAAGGGACGCTCCCAGGCGGTTGTCGAACTATTGAGACTCGGAGAGCTCAAGCTGTAGCAGCGGCCGGTTCCAGAAAAGGGACCGGCTGTTGTTTTTTTTTCGGCGCGGATTTCACATGTCCGCGCTTGTTCACGATCGGATGCAATGGAAATGAAAGCAGCGGCATCGGTGAGGGGAGGAGGCAATGATCCTCTTTATGGAGATGAGAATGAGGGGAAATCCGCAATGTTTTCAATGTTTGCCGTCGTAAGTTATCCGAGGATGAAGTCGTTGTTGCTATGATACATACTGTCAAAGACAAGGCATACAGGGGAAAGAGTGCCCATTTATTCGTGCGAGTGATTAGACTTGCTTTTTGCTAATGCATCGCTTATTATGTTAGTGATCAATCAATAACTAACTAACTCGATCAGGGGGTCCTGTCAATGGTTAAGGCGAAAATGGGTAACCGCAGGGATGAGATCATCGAAGCAGGTCTGGAACTGTTTGCAAAGTTAGGCTATTATTCGACAACAACGGCGTTAATCGCCGAAAGGGCCGGTATTTCGCAACCGTATGTGTTTAAATTCTTCCGAACCAAAGAGGATCTGTTTGTTACCGCTTTGGATCGAGCTTATGAACGAATCTTGCGGGCCTTTCGAAATGTGCAAGCGGGTCCGTCTCAGTTGGTTGACGCAATGATTGATGCATATGAGCGACTGTCCGACGTTTATCCGAACGAAGTGGCTCTGCAAGTCGTCGGCCTTGCTGTACCTGAGGAGCCTATTAAAGCAGCTGCACGCCAGGGCTTGCGAAAAATCAAAAATGCAGTGCTGAAGCAATTCCAGTCTGCCGGTATTGAAAACGCCGAGTATGAAGTCAGTACCTTTTTGGCGAGAGGAATCCTCTGCAATATCTCCTTTTTCCTTGATCTACCGGAATTAATGGACAAAGCTTAACCGGAAAAGGCGGGCCAAGGCAAGAGCATGAATGAAAATTTTGTTATTGATTAATCAATAACAAAAAAGTCGCATAAACCGTGCAGTGAGGGCCGGAGTTTTGTCTGACCGGTCAGGAAAGGACTGTTTCCTTATTTTCTTGAAAGATATCAAACGATTGACAGATTCCGTTTAATTATTGATTGATCACTAAATTTTAATGAGGAGAGTTGTCCAATGAAAAGCGCACTTGTATTGGGAGCAACCGGAGGAACTGGCCAGGCACTGGTTTCAGAATTGCTGGCTCGGGGAGTAAGGGTGACGGCTTTCGGCCGGTCCGAACAAAGATTGAAAAAGATACTGGAAAAATACGATCATGATCGGCAGCTAAACTTTAAGGTCGGCAATGTCTTTGAGCCGGGTACCATCATTGAAGCTGCCAAAGCGGTGGAAGTCATTTTTCAATGTGCCAACGTCAACTATCAAGACATGAAAAATCAGCTTCTGCCGCTTGGGAAAAGTGTGATGGCAGCGGCCGATCGATTGGGCAAGAAAATTGTTTTTGTCGATGGTATCTATGTCTATGGGCATCAAGTGGCTAAAGGAGATGAAGCACATCCGCAACATCCGCATACCAAAAAAGGAAAAATCCGCGTCGAATTCGAAAAATTAATTTTTGATGACCGCTGGAAAAAGGCGCAGCCTTTGATCGTAAGATTGCCGGATTATTATGGGCCTTCTTCAAAGAACGCTTACTTGCAGCCGACGTTGGCAGGCATGGCTGCGCATAAAATCTCGGTTTTTATCGGCAATCTGCGAACGCCCCGGGAATATATCTATTTACCGGATGCCGCAAAGATGATCGTCAATATCGCAGAGCGGGACGATTCCTATCGGGAGAATTGGAACCTACCGGGTGCCGGACTAATTTCAGGCCATGAAATCATCACCATTGCTCGGAAACTGACGGGCAATCGAAAGATCGTCATTCCCTTAACTCAGTGGATGATTGCGTTGATTGGCCTTTTTGATCCGTTCATGCGGGAAGTCGTTGAAATGATGTATCTGACGAAGGAAGGATTCATTTTAAATGGTGAAAAATATGAAAAGCGAATCGGACCTTTGCAAAAGACTCCTTTTCAACAAGGATTGGCAGAGACATTGCATGCACTCATGCCCGCAAAAAGGTAACAAGAAAAAATACAGATGATATTGGCGGCCGATTTTTGAAATTCGGCTGTTTTTTGCTTCATCGTTTCGGCAGCACCGGTTTTTTCGCTGATGCTGAGTCGGCCTGCCGACGAAAGCATCGAAGTATTACCGCCGCTATTGTTCTTATCAAAAAACTATGCTACATTAAAACAGAATTAGATAGGCGATGACGTTCGCCGTAACCGTTGTATCCGGACAACTAATGACGTCTGCTTTGATATCTCCTTAGCGGGAGATCTTGAGGCAGGCGTTTCCTAATTAATAAGAGAGGAAACCGTAATGACGGCTTTTGCCGATCCGTTTAATAGGGACTTTTTAAGTATATTGGTAAAGAAAGGAATTGGGCAATGCAAAGTCTATTGCGAATCATCGTAAGCGAAGAAGCCGAAACGAACGGTCCGGAAAAGATATATCTATATGAGTGGTTGGAACATTTTCTGTGGCAACAGGGCTTTCCAGGACTGACAATCCGACGTACGGAAATGAATCTTGATCAGAGCAGTGAACGCCATATCAACATCCTTGAAGATCAGGCATTTAATGATCTGGCATTGATTATCGAAACGGTGAGCGATTCCCAGCAGATTGCCGCCGTGGTACCGAAAATCAGGCGGCAGATCGCGCATGGCCAGGTGAGCGTAATGAAGGGAATGGAGCAGAACGATTTACAGAACCATCGTTATTTTTCCGTGAAGGTTTATACGAAAGAAAACAATACCTGGTTTAAGAAAGAAGAATACGAAAAGGTGCTTAATTTCTTTCAAAGCAAAAATGCATTCTGGACTTCGGTAAATAAAGGAATCGTCGGTTATGGCAAAGATCGTGTCGTGCATCGGCAGAAGATGTTTTCTGTGAGTAAACAGATACCGATTGTCATCGAATGCCTGATTTCTTCGGAAAAGGTTAACGAGCTCACGGCCGGATTGAAAGATGTCGTCGAAGAAGGGGCGGTTTTTGCGACACCTGTGCATTTGATCGTTAATGAATAAGCCGAACATTTGGAGGTCATGATGTGTATTATTTTTTGCTAATTGTCTTTGCCATACTGGGAGCGCTGACGAGATTTGTTATCGAATCGCTGGTCAATGTCGGCAATTTCCCATTGGCGACCTTAATGATCAATCTCATCGGTTGTTTTTTACTGGCTTTTGTAACACGCTTTCTTGTTTGGTTACCCTATCTCTCCGGTCGCTTCGTTTCGGCGATCGGTACGGGTTTTGTGGGTTCATTCACCACTTTTTCCACGTTCGCCCTCGAATCCGCCGATCTGATCCGGGCTGGGGATTATATGCCGGCATTCACTTATATTTTAGTGAGCGGTGTCGGCGGGCTGCTTGCCTGCGACGTCGGCTACCGAACGAGTAAAGTGTTATTGCGGCAAAGAAGGCGACTAAGAAATGATCATTAAAGGGGTGATGGTGGCCATCGGTGCAATCGCCGGCGTCCTTGCCCGCGTTGTGTCAACCAACTGGATAAAGAGCAAGTGGACTTATACGTTTCCCGTTGCGACATTTATAATTAATATTTCCGGCTCGTTATTACTGGGATTCATCACAGCGCTACATTTGGACTCTTACTCGACCATCCTACTTGGAACCGGCTTTATCGGCACGTATACCACTTTTTCAACTTTTAACGTTGAATCGATTGAACTGCAGCGTCATAAACACTATAGCTTCTTTCTCTATTATGTGGGAGGGTCATATGTCTTAGGGATCGCAGCGGTATTCGGCGGATTATGGGTCGGATCATTCATCAGAAGCTTATTTTGCGAATAAAAAGGATTTATTTCAGCTAAACTTGTCGTGTCGACGGATAGCCGAAACTTATGCTGAAAATTCGCTATCATCCAGACAGATCATGGAGGGGCCTTAAACTGCGGGACGGCATTTGAGTGATGCTTCAACAATGATCATAATAAAGGTGCTCCCTGGATGGTCATGAATGCAATGGTCACGTGCGCGGAACTTGTGCAAGTGAACGAGGAGGGGTGTGAAAATGAATCAGGGTAAGTATTATACCGTTAAAATTTATTCCAATGAGGAAAATTCATGGTTCAAGCAAGAAGAATATGAAAAAGTATTCAGCTTTCTTCAGGAAAAAGGAGCAAAGTGGACATCGGTAACGAAAGGGGTTATTGGCTACGGGAAAAATCGAGTGATTCAAAAAGAAAAATTTTTTACCTTAACAAAAAAGATGCCTGTGGTGATCGAAACAATTGTTTCTGCCGATCAATTAGCAACGTTTTTGGCGGGATTGAAACGAGTGATCGACGCCGGCGCCGTATTTACGATTCCGGTTCAATTAATGTGGGATCAATAAATCATGGATCGGCGCGGATGGCCTTCGCCCGTAAAAGTTTTTATCCCGCACAAAACGTCGAGCTCTATCTTACAGCTAATAAATGATCTCTTGCTGGTTGGGCTGATTCTTATATAAATTCCAGTAGAGTGCTGCTAATTTTTCGGGTGAATAGTTTGTCGCTTCCTTAATCGATTGCTGAATCGTTATTATGCCGACGAATAGTCCTTGCTCTTGTAATTCGGCACCAAGAGAAAAGACATAGTTTCTTAGCGCGGCCTTTGATAAAGACATTGATGCGTTTTGGACAGATGGCGTTAAGGCTACGCCGCCGCCTGTTACTAAAATTGCTGAGTGCTCTTTCATTTTAGGTATAGCTTCCCGAACGCAACTAATGGCGCCGCCGACGGTAATTGAGAAATCATTTTCCACCTGTTCACGAGTTAAATTTTTCGCATTTTCAATTCTTCTGGCAACTGCGTTATAGATCAGGACATCGATTTTAGTGATTGAAGCAAACGCTTCAGAGATGCTGCCAGGATCCAGCAAGTCGGCTATATGGTATTTGATCTCAATCCCCTTCAACGTTTGGATCTGCTTATTGAGCTGAGATTCATTTCTCCCAAGTAAAATGATTTGGAATCCCTCATGATGAAATTGACGAATGAGAGCCTCGCCCAGCCCTGATTTCCCTAATCCGACAAGAACAACTGTTTTCTTCATCTGTTTTATCGCCTCTTAGACATTGACGCAACTCCCCTAAAAATAGTTAACTTGCTGCTCGTCAATAAAATTATTAAAATTTGTGGCAGGCAGCCGTGCCAAAAGATCTTACCAGGTTCGGCCGCCTATACATAGTGGACAAAACGCTTTCTAGGACGAGAAACGCAAAAGATGATCGCTGTTGGACGGGTAAGCCCCCTGAAATTGATTAATCGCAGACCGCGTGCTGCAGTGAATTTAAATAGGTCTTTCCCCACTGATTCATCGCTAATACGATCGGGACCAGCGTTTCACCGATTTCGGTTAACGAATATTCCGTTTTGATCGGAACCGTTTCTGCGTAGATGCTTTTTTGGACAATCCGATCTTTTTCGAGTTGGTTTAATTGCAGTGACAGCATTCTTCTTGTGCATCGAGGCAAGGCCCTGTTCAGTTGACTAAACCGTGCGGGCCCCTTGATGAGATGACAAATGATGATGCTTTTCCACTTACCGGCCAAGACGTGAATGGTGCTGTCCAGTGGGCATCTCGGCATCTCGGCCTCCGCTATTTCTTGCATTCGGCACATCCCCAATTCTGATATCCATCCGTTGCGCTAGGCACCTAAAACTTAACATAAAAGCTTTCAATAATCAAAAAATTCACCGATCGTCGTGGCATCAATCGGGCGCCCGGTTAAGGATACTGCTCGCTTGCGAGCATGCTGCTGCGTTCATGTACCATTTTTAATACTAGGTACGATTAAATTCACTTCTTGTGCAACTTGGGGAAGCGCCTATAATTCAATTTGAAAGGGAGGAAATGATTGATTAAGTTCATGATTCAGCGTCGCGGAAAAGTTCTGATATGGCAACCTTTGCTTTGCCGATAAAGCAGGAGTAGATAGTATTTTTTGAAAAATAATAAAAGGATTTATATTATGAATCATCAATTATTATGATTCAAACTGATAGGAGCGAGGCAAAAATGTCTGAAGAAAAATTCAATGCCCATGAGCTTGTGTTAATACCTGTCTCTTATACACATCTCCGAGCCCACGAGACCCTA
>UQRJ01000177.1 GCA_900543345.1 uncultured Sporolactobacillus sp.
GATCTACACAAGGCTATTCGTCGGCAGCGTTAGATGTGTATAAGAGACAGCTGTAAAGCTAAGACCTTCAGCCGGACAACTTCCGTCGCAACCGGCGGAAGTCTGTCTCCGTATATCCCCTTGCTTGGACCCGCTCATCCGTTCGCCGCTTCTTTCCCGCAGCGTCCGTTTGTTCGGCCCCAGCACTCTCCGGTTGCTTATCAAAAGCAGCGCTTGGCCGTCGCTGCCGTCCTCCAGACACCGCTGTTGCTTGTTGTCAATTAAAATTCCCCCTGTAATCAAACCGTAATATACTTTTTACAGTTTTCGACTTTCTTTTGCGGCATATTTTGGCTAGAATTGCGTTAAATACGGATGTGGTCGGTAAATTAATGAGATAATATAGCTGTATTTACAATTATCGGGATTTCCGCCCGCCGCCCGCGCTTGTTTTCTTCTGCCGATTGCTGTTTTCTCCGGGCATTTGTTAAAACCGACCAATGCGCTATAATTCTGTATGGTTCTTCGATCGCGGCTTAATGGCGCGGTCTAATTGTATAATAACGAAAAAAGGAGGCTGAGGGGCTCCAATATTAAGATTTGAAGTGACGAGTCACTGAGTCAGGATTGATCGATAAAAAGCTGCTGATGAAACTTGCGAATAGAAATACCGAAACAAGGGATGTGCATACGGATGACGTTCACGTTTTATCTTGAGCACGACGGAAGAAAAACAGTCACCGACCCCTATGATGTTCCGGTGGATGAGATCCGGGCAGACGGCATTGCCGGAGCCCTGAAGCGGTTTGCGGATAAGCATAAGTTGAAGCAGCTAAGCTTTGATGCACTCGAGGGCGGAGATTATCGGGCGTTTTATGAACGGAAGCGGTTTTTCGCTTCGTCGTGGGAACTGGTGTATTATATCACTGCCAAAGAAAGGGACGAACGGGAGCCGCATCGCCGGCCGGATTGATCGAGGACGATCGAAGCAGGTAAAAGGAAGGCACATATTTTCCTTTCTCGACAAGAAATTCCTAACCCAGACAAGAATATATGCTATAATACTACTATCTTGTGGTCACTTTATGAACAAAAATAGGAACTTGTTTGGGGGATATTATGGAAGAGACAATCAGCCTGAAAGAGATCTTTCAAACACTGCGTAAAAGGATCTCGCTTATCATAACCATTACAGTGCTGGCGGTGGCGGCCGGCGCTATTGTGACTTTTTTTGTGATGACGCCGAAATACGACGCGTCGACCCAGATTCTGGTGAATCAATCCAATGAAAATAATGCAAATCTTTATCAAACCAATGCCGTTCAGACCAATGTTCAGCTGGTGAATACGTACAGCGTGATTATCAAGAACCCGGCGGTCCTGAACCAGGCGATCAAGAAGCAAAAGCTCGGCCTGACGGCGGATCAGCTCAAAGAGATGCTGAGCGTCGATACCGAGCAGAATTCCCAGGCTTTTACGCTGACGGCGGAGACAACTAGCCCGTCCCAATCGGTAAAAATCGTCAACGCCGTCGCAACGGCGTTTAAGTCGCAGGTACAAAAAGTGATGAATGTCGACAACGTCAGCATTCTCTCGCCGGCGATGCTCTCCGAGAGCAAGGCGCCGGTTAAGCCGAAGCCGCTGATTAATCTGGCGATCGCTTTTGTTGTCGGCCTGATGGTGTCAGTCGGTCTCGCTTTTCTGCTTGACTATTTGGACAACACGATCAAGACGGAAGAAGACATCGAGCAGGTACTCGGCCTGCCGGTGCTCGGCGCCGTTTCGCAGATTAAAAACCACCATCACGAGCATGGAACGACAAGGGCGGGCGCACATACGGCGCAGCACCATCTGAGAGGAGGCGACCGCGTTGAAGCCAAGTAAGAGCATGTCTAAGCAGCGGCACCTGATTGCTTTCTACAAGCCGAAATCGACGACAGCCGAGCAGTATCGGACGATTCGCACGAATATCGACTTCTCGGCTGTCGATCGCCAGTTGAAAACGATCATGGTCACTTCGTCCGGTCCGGCGGAAGGCAAGTCGACGACGGCGGCGAATCTGGCCGTTGTCATGGCCCAGCAGGGCAAACGGGTGCTGCTCGTCGACAGCGACATGCGCAAACCGACGATGCATTATACGTTCCGGCTGCGCAACCTGCGCGGCCTGACGACGATACTGACGAAGCGGACGTCGTTTGAGGAAGCCGTACAAAAGACGGCGGCCGATAATTTGTTCGTCTTGACCAGCGGACCGATTCCACCGAATCCGGCGGAACTGCTCAGTTCGGCGGCGATGGAAAGCTTTATCAAGCATGCGCTGACCTTCTTCGATACGGTGATTATCGATACGCCGCCGGTGCTCGCCGTCACCGATGCCCAGATTCTTGCTAATCTGTGCGACGGGACGGTGCTCGTCGTTCGCAGCGGCGTCACCGAGAAAGATGCGGCGCTGCGGGCCAAGGAGCTGCTGGTTAAGGCCAAGGCGAAGATACTCGGCGTTGTTCTGAATGGCAAACCGGTTTCTAAGTCTAATCACTATTATTACTATTACAGCAATGAATGATGAGGAATCAGAGGAGACGATGGCTATGATCGACATCCACTGCCATATCCTTCCGGGCATAGACGATGGGGCACATGATGAGAACGTATCGCTGGCGATGGCCAGGCAGGCGATCAAAGAAGGGATCACGCAGATTGTCGCCACCCCCCATCACCGCAATCGTTCTTGGGATAACCCGCGGCCGTCCGTTCTGAAACGGGTGCGGGCCATCAATCAATTATTTCAGGATCATCAGATCGGCCTGACGGTGCTCCCCGGCCAGGAGCCGCGTATTTTCGGCGAGATGGCGGAGCCGTCCGCGGACGATGAACTGGTGACGGTCAACGACAACCGGAAGTACGTTCTGGTGGAGTTCCCGACACATCATGTGCCGCGTTATGCGCAGCAGCTTTTCTTCGATCTGCAAGTGAAAGGAATCACGCCCGTCATTGTCCATCCCGAACGGAATGTAGAGATTGTCGATCATCCGGAAATCCTTTTTCATTTCGTTAACGACGGCGCCTTGTCACAGGTAACGGCGGCCAGTCTAATCGGGAAGAACGGCAAAAAGGCAAAGAAACGGACGCTACAATTCATCGACCACAACCTGTCTCACTTTGTCGCTTCGGATGCGCATAATGTGGCTGCCCGCCCGTTTTTCATGCAGGCGGCGTTCCTGCAACTGAAGAAACAGTTCGGCCGCGAACTGGCCAATGCGTTCCGGGCGAACGCGGAGTTATTAATCAAAGGTGAATTGATTAACGGCAACGAGCCGAGCGAGATTAAAGAAAAAAAGTTTTTCGGAATATTTTAATAAAATCGGCCGCGGCAATTGGCGTCCATAAAGAGCCGACATCAAAATCAAGGGGGAAAACAAGATGAAAAAAGTAAGGAAAGCCGTGATACCGGCCGCCGGATTAGGGACTCGTTTTTTACCGGAAACGAAGGCACTGCCGAAGGAAATGTTACCGATCGTCAACAAACCGACGATTCAATATATTGTGGAAGAAGCCGTCGCCGCCGGTATTGAGGACATCATCATTGTCACCGGCAAAGGCAAACGGGCCATTGAAGACCACTTCGACATTGCCTATGAACTCGAACAGAACCTCAAAGAGAAGAAAAAGCTCGACCTACTGAAGAAAGTCCAGGAACCGTCGAGGATTGATATCCACTACATAAGACAGAAAGCGCCGAAGGGACTCGGCCATGCCGTCTGGTGTGCCCGCAAATTCGTCGGCAACGAACCGTTTGCCGTCCTGCTCGGCGACGACATCGTTCAGGCCGCGACGCCGTGCATTCGTCAGTTGATGGACCAATACGAACGCACCGGCTGCTCAACGCTTGGCATCAAGGAAGTACCGGAAAAAGAAACAAGCAAATACGGTGTCATTGATCCGAAAGCCCGAGAAGGCCGTCTCTATCACGTCAGCAATTTCGTCGAAAAGCCGGCCGCCAATCCGCCGTCCAACCTGGCCGTCATCGGCCGTTACGTGCTGACACCGGAGATCTTTGCTTTTCTTGACAAGCAGCAAATCGGTGCCGGCGGTGAAATCCAGCTGACCGACGCGATCGATCAACTGAATAAAGCGCAAGGCGTCGATGCCTATCTATTCGAAGGCAAGCGTTACGATGTGGGACAAGCGCTTGGCTTTGTCCTCACTAACGTTGAATTTGCCCTGCAGAATCCGGCCATTAAGGAAGATGTGCTCAAGGGGCTGAAGGGGATTCTGAAAGAACATCAACTGAGCATTAGCCGCTGATTCGCGAAAAAAATTCCTGCTCGTCGGGATGACAATAGATAAATCATTACAAGCTGGGGGAAATTTCATGAAAATAGCAGTGATTGGTACTGGTTATGTCGGCCTGGTCACCGGCGTTGCCTTATCGGAAATCGGCCACCGTGTCACGTGTATTGATATTGATCCGGACAAAGTCACCAAACTCAGCCAGGGCATTCCGACCATTTACGAACCGGGCCTGGAAGAGCTAATGAAAAAGAATATGGCTGCCAACCGGCTCCATTTTACGTCGATCCATAAAGAAGGCCTGGATGGTGCCGACATCGTCTATATCGCCGTCGGCACGCCGAAACGAGCCGACGGATCGGCCAATCTCGATTACGTCGAGTCGGCCGGACGCGATATTGCCGCCAACGTGACGCGGGACATCATCGTCGTCATCAAAAGCACGGTACCGGTCGGCACGAACTTCCACATCAAACAAGTCATTCAGGATCATGCTGCATCGGGCATCCACATTCGGATCGCCTCCAATCCCGAGTTCCTCCGCGAGGGCTCCGCGGTGAAAGATACGTTCCACGGCGACCGCATCGTCATTGGAACGGAGGACCCGCAAACGGCGGATATCCTCGCCAAGGTGAATGAACCATTTGCCATGCCGATCCTGAAGACGGACATCCACAGTGCCGAAATGATTAAATATGCGTCCAATGCCTTCCTGGCGACGAAAATCAGCTTCATCAATGAAATCGCCAATATCTGCGACACCCTCGGCGCCAATGTCGACGAAGTCGCTAAAGGGATGGGTTACGACCGCCGGATCGGTCCGGACTTTCTCAAAGCCGGCATCGGCTACGGCGGCTCGTGCTTCCCAAAGGATACACGGGCGCTCGTTCAGCTGGCCGGCAATCACTATCATGAATTTACCCTGCTCAAGTCGGTTATCGAAGTGAATAACAAGCAGCAAGTGCTGTTGCTTGATAAAATTAAGGCACGTTTCGATCGTTTAGCCAATAAACGGGTCGCCGTGCTTGGCTTGGCGTTCAAACCGAATACGGACGATTTGCGCGAGTCGCCGGCACTGGTGATGATTCCGGAGCTGGTGAAACTGGGCGCCGACGTCATTGCCTATGATCCGATCGCGGTAGACAATGCCAAACGGCAGATCAAAGAACCGATTGAATACACCGAAGATCTGAACAAAGCGCTGCAAAACGCCGATTGTGCCGTGATCATTACCGATTGGCCGGATGTAAAGAAGATCGATCTATCGCTGCTTGGCCGGCTAATGAAAACGCCGGTTGTCTTTGACGGCCGGAATTGTTATTCATTAGCTGATGTTAAAAAGGCAACGCTCGAATATTATTCCGTCGGACGTCCGCATCAAATGCCGGAATTGATTAATTAAGTTGAATGATAACTTTCCATCAAAATCAAAATAAATTCCAACGAAATGCTTGATTTGACGGGGGCATGTCAAATGGCTGTAACTAAAACAACAGTGGAAGATCAATCCTACAATGTGACTATCGGTAAAAACACGGCAAAGTTAAGCACGACTATTGAAGACAACAAAAGGATCTATTATTTCGAAAAGCGCTGTCTGGATATCATCGGCTCGATTTGTGGTCTGATTCTTCTTTCGCCAGTCTTCCTGATTATTGCCATCCTGATCAAGCTGGAAGACCCGGAAGGAAAAGTTATTTTTAAGCAGACACGTATTGGTAAAAACGGCGTGCCGTTTACAATTTATAAATTTCGCTCAATGATAGCGAATGCCGAACAATTACTGGGTAAATTGCTCGATAAGAACGATACAACGGGTGCTATGTTTAAAATGAAAGACGATCCACGGGTCACAAAGATCGGCCGCTTCATTCGCCGTACGAGTATCGATGAACTTCCACAACTAGTTAATGTTTTAAAAGGAAATATGAGCCTTGTGGGGCCCCGCCCTCCGCTCCCTAGAGAAGTAGAAAAATATAGCGATTATGATATGCAGAGATTGCTGGCTAAACCAGGTTGCACAGGACTCTGGCAGGTTAGTGGAAGAAGTAATGTAGGATTCGACGGGATGGTCAAATTAGATCTTCAATATATCTCCAACCGGGGTATTTTTCTTGATACTAAAATTATTTTTAGAACAATCTTGCTGTTGTTCGGATCCAAAAATGCTTACTAATTTAATGTATATTTTGATA
>UQRJ01000178.1 GCA_900543345.1 uncultured Sporolactobacillus sp.
GGCAGCGTCAGATGTGTATAAGAGACAGCCGCAGCTGGTTGCAAATTCTTGCCGCGGCGGCATCCAGCAGCTGTTTTCTGATCATGTTCCTCGGCAGGTGGCAGGATGCGTTTCCGGCATTTATCGCGGGCGGAGCCGGCCAGGCTGCCGTGATGTATTTCCACCGGCTGACGCGAATAAAATTTTTTTCAGAATGCCTCGCCTCCGTTCTCGTCGGGACCATCGCCGTTTACAGTGTCCGGCTTGGGGTTGGTACGGAACTGGATAAGATCATTATCGGTGCCGTAATGCCGCTCGTTCCCGGCGTGCCGGTCACCAATGCAGTGCGCGACATTATGGCCGGCGATCTAATGTCCGGCCTGGCCAAAACAGCGGAGGCCGGGCTGACCGCTTTTGCGATTGGGACCGGCATAGCGATGGCAATGGTATTTTACTGAAAGCGGGCCGATAGGGATGAGTGAAGTTCTAATCGTTTTTTTCGTACAAATGATTACCAGTTTCATTGCCACTTGTGCATTCGGCATCATCTATAATATTCCGCCAAAGCCGCTTGTCCACGGCGGGTTAATCGGTGCCGGCGCCTGGCTGATCTATTTCTTCCTGTTCCGGATGACCGCCAACGACTTTGCTGCGATATTCGTTGCCTCGTTTGTCATCGCGCTGACCAGTCAGATCGTTGCGCGGATTGGAAGAAATCCGGTGATCGTCTATAGTGTGGCCGGCATTATCCCGCTCGTTCCCGGGGGTTTGACATTTACGGTAATGAGTAAAGCCGTCGAAGATCAGTATACGCTGGCTCTGCATCTGGCGGAAAAAGCGCTGGTGCTCTCGGGAGCCATTGCGATGGGGCTGATTTTCGCCGAGGTGCTGTTTCGCTCGCTGGTGCGGCCGCTACTGCGTGGCAGTGGAGTGCGGCTGAAGAGTAAATGATTTGGATTGCGACCAGGCAGAAAAAAACAAGTTAAAAGATGAAATTGAGAAAGAATCGTGACCGCTTCGGTCGTTTCCCGGTATCTAATTGCGACCCGATCTGTTATGATGGAATTAATCGGGTGACGGGCAAAACGCTTGAACACAGCGGAAAGTCTTGAAGGGATGATCGAAGTGAAGATCGTTTGTTTTGGCGACAGTGTCACACGCGGCATCACGTTTACAAAAAACAGATTCAGGATTCTGAAACAGAACTATCCGGCCGTACTTCAGAAGCTGCTTGGTAATCGAGATCAGGTAATTAATAAAGGGGTATTCAACGATAACTCCGATTTATTGGTAAAACGGCTTGATAAGGATGTCCTGCAACTGCATCCGGACCTGGTGCTGATTCATATCGGCGGCAATGACTGTAATTTCCACTGGGATCAGGTGGCTAAGCTGCCGGAGGAGGAACATGTGCCGATTGTACCGTTGGACCGTTATCTGGAAAATATCAAAGAAATGACTGAACGCATCACTGCAGCCGGTGCGGTACCAGTGGTGCTCAGTCTGTTGCCGCTTGATCCGGTCCGCTATTATCGATCGCTGACGAAGCGGTACGGTCTGGCCCTCGGCCATTGGATTGCGTGGTGCGGCGGCATTGAACACTGGCACGGGATGTACAACCGGGCAGTGAAAGGTCTCGCCGAGCGGATCGGCGTGAAATTACTGGATGTACGATCGGCGTTTAAACAAAAAGGCGATTTTTCCGAATTAATTAATGACGACGGTCTTCATCCGACGGAAAAGGGCTACCGGGCCTTGGCGGAGATCATCGCGGCGAAAATGCCCGATCTGCGGCGTATGGTTCAACAAGTTCATGCTTGAGTCATCAATCGGCGATTGCGTCGATAATAGCGGAACATTACGGCGCAGAGAGCTGATTTTATTGATACAAAAAGCATTCCACAACATTTCCGAGGCTACTGAAAAACCGATGAGAGTAAGAAAAAGGGGCAAGGCATCTCCGGCATAGAGATGTTTTGCCCCTTTATTTTCTGACTATTGATAAAAAACCGCCGTTAACTTTAGAATGCGCGACTTTTTCAGTGGTCCCTGTAATTTACGGAATGGCTTTTTTCAATCATTATTCTGCTTGTTCAAAGCCGATTTCAGCGCATCGGCCAGACTGTTGCCGAACGCTTCACCGTGACGATTCAATTTGCCGATGATCCGCTGCGTTTCGCGCTTATCGGCCCGTTTCTCTGCCTTCTGCGCTTTTTCGACGATACCGCATGTTCGGCATTGAAAGTAAATGCCGGCTTTTCCTTTGTGGATTTCCATTCGTTTGTGACAATGCGGGCAGCGGCGATTGGATAATTTTGCATCGCGTCGTTTGCGATGGCCGCAGTCGCGATTGATACAAACCAACCAACGCGCGCCGTCCCGGTCGCGTACTTCCTTCATCGGCGACCCGCAGTCGGGACATCTCGTTCCGGTCAAATTTTGAATTTTATAAGTCTCTTTGCTCTCGCGCACTTCTTTAACCAGCCGATGGGTTTGCGTGCGGATCTGCGTCATGAACCGGGACGGATTGCCTTTGCCTTGCGCGATGTCCTCCAGTTCCCGTTCCCATTTAGCCGTCAATTCCGGCGACTTTAACTCATCATTGACCAGTGCGATCAGCTGCCGTCCTTTTGCAGTCGGCGATAGCCGCCCGCCGCTGCGTTCGATTGCCTCGGAGTGGATCAGTTTTTCGATGATGTCGGCGCGGGTGGCCGGCGTACCGAGTCCGTATTTCTCCATCTGCGTCAGTAAGTCGGCCTCGGAATAGCGGGCAGGCGGTTCGGTCATCTTTTCCACAACTTGCACGTCGTCGATCGGCAACGTCTGCCCCTTTTTCAGTGGTGGCTGCGGCGTTGCCTGACTCTCGCCGGCTTCCTCAAGTGCTTTAAACCCCGGCTCGACGTCGAACCGGTCGCGGATGACGAGCATCATCCCGCCGGCTTGCAGATCGGCTTGCCGCGTTTCATAGACGTGCTCCGGATAAAACAAAGCCAGAAAGCGGCGGACAATCAGTGTGTAGATACGATGTTCATCTTCCGATAGCGCGATTGGACGGACAGGCTGCTCGGTCGGCAGCAGAGCGTGATGGTCGCCGACCTTGGCGTCGTTATAGACGAAACTCGCGGCTACTTTTCCGCCGCGCTTGCTGCGGATCCACCGTGACTCGCGGCCGAACAGCGGGGCGACGGCGGCCAGCCGATCGGGCATCGTCGCGGCAAGGTCACGCGTCAGATAGCGTGAGTCGGTGCGTGGGTAGGTGACGATCTTGTAATGTTCGTACAAACGTTGAAGGACGTTCAGTGTCTGGTGCGCCGAGAACCCGAAACGCCGGTTGGCTTCGCGCTGCAGTTCGGTCAGATCGTAAGGCAGCGGCTGGCGCTCGATTTTCCGTTTTGTATCGATATTGACGACGATTGCCGAACGATGACGCAGTTTTTTCGCCGCTTCCTCTGCTTTACGAGCATCGTGGAAGCGTTGATTTTGTCCGTGCCGCAATCCGGTTGTGTAGCCGCCGGCCTTAATCTTTAGCATCCAATACGGCTCGGGACGAAAAGCGCGGATGATCCGTTCTCGTTCAACGATCATTGCCAGTGTCGGCGTCTGCACGCGGCCGGCCGACAGCGAATCATTATATTTTGTCGTCAGAGCGCGAGAGACATTCAGCCCGATCAGCCAGTCGGCTTCGCTGCGGCAAACGGCCGACTCGTAAAGTTTGTCATATGCTGCTGCGGGTTTGAGGCGATTAAACCCGTCTTTGACAGCCCGGTCGGTTTGCGAGGAAATCCATAGCCGGCGAATCGGCTTATGCCATTCGGCTTTTTCAATGATCCAGCGGGCGACGAGTTCACCTTCGCGGCCGGCGTCGGTGGCGATGATCAACTCGTCGATGTCTTTGCGACGGAACAATCGACTGATTGCTTTGAACTGGGCGACAGTCTGGCGGATTGGTTTCGTCTCCATATGATCCGGGATAATCGGCAGATCGTCCATCTTCCATACCTGGTATTTATGATCGTAATCCTCGGGCATTTTCAACTCGACGAGGTGGCCGAGTGCCCAGGTAACTACGTAACGACCGCCTTCGATAGATGATTTTTTGACTTCCCGGCAGCCGAGTATGCGGGCGATATCGCGGGCGACGCTTGGTTTTTCTGCGAGGACAAGTGATTTTGCCATGCCATGCATCCATTCCTTTCTGTGCTTACGCGGTTGGGCGGCACTACCGTTATTATAACGAAACGAGACGCTCGTGTCCCGACGGGTGAGCGGGATAAAAGGTCAGAAAAGATCAAAATAGTATTTGACCTTTTTTGACCTTTAGACTATAATAAAAATGCAAGCGAGGGGGAAACCTGTTAAAGACAGATGGGATCCCTTGAACCAATCCTTGTATGATAATTAAAATCGAGGAGGAATGCTTTATGGCAAGTTTATTCCCTACTAAAAAAGATCGTGATGGATTTTTCGATTTTCTCCCATCCTGGTTTGATGAATGGGGACATAATCTTTTCAACAATGGCGTGCAGCCGTTTGCCGCTGATGTTGCAGAAGAAAAAGATAAATACAAAGTGAAAGTGGATCTTCCGGGATTCGATAAAAACAATATCCACCTGGATTTCGATCAGGGTATTTTAACAGTCAGCGCTAAGCGGGAACAGGGCACCGACGAGCGAGCGGAGAACGGCAGCTTCATCCGCCGGGAGCGCGTTTCCGGATCGTATGCCCGCCGCTTTGCGCTTGACAATGTCGATGAGAATAAGATCACTGCGTCGTTTAAAGACGGTGTACTCGATATTACGTTGCCGAAGCGGGAAATTGAAAACAAATCCGGTCGGACGATCACGATTAACTAAGGGATGGGAAAAAGGCGGAAGCCGCTTAGTCATTAGGCTTCCGTTCTTTTTTATGCCTAACGGCCGTTATGGATCGCCGCATTTTTAATTTCATGGACACATGTACAAATCTCATCATCCGTGTGCACGGGCCGGCTTACAGAATGAGGCGGGACGTCCGCGTACGAATGAATTTCAACATTGTGTAAGTAAAATGTAGGCGGTCATTGATAAATATGGAAGGATCTTGTTAAGAGCGAGGGCTAAAAAGGAGCCGCCTGGTCGGCAATAGAATCGGAAGGAAATGCGCCGAAGGAAGGTCGCTCCACGTTCTCAGTACGGTCAAAATAAAGATTCCTTGAAGGCCGTCTCAGGCGGTTTACAAGAATTTTAAAAACAGATATAATAAAGGAACTGGTTTTGGAAGTGAGGTGAGTGTCATGAGATGGAGAGACGGTAAGCCGCAAACAAACCTGCACGATCGTCATCACATGACACTTGTCTCCTTTTTCGGCGTGAATGAGTCATAAACGTACGTACATGAATTGACGCACGTTCGTTCTGAAAAAGCCGCGGGAGCGCAAGCGGAATGCTCCCACGGCTTTTTTGTGTCTGGGAAAGTTTCCGGCGGAGGAGGTTGATGGTGTGCGCATTTTTGTTGATTTATGGTGGTTTTTTAAACAGGAAAGATTAAAGTACGCAATCGGTGTGGCTTTTCTAATGCTTTCGAGTTTTCTGTCGCTTATTCCTCCGTACGTGGTCGGCGTGGTCGTCGATGCCATCCGGACGCGGAGTTTAACGCTGCCGGTCTTGGCCGAATGGATCGGATTTCTCATTATCATTGGCATCATTTACTACGGTACCGGCTATATCTGGCGGCAGATGATCTTTGGCTCGTCGATCATTCTGGCCAAACAGCTGAGAAACGATCTGTATCGCCATTTTACGCTCTTATCGCCTAACTTCTACCAGAAGCGGCGGATCGGCGATTTGATGGCGCACGCGACTAACGATATAAGCGCGGTGCAGAGTGCGGCCGGTGAGGGGATTCTGACACTGGTCGATTCAATTACGATGGGGGCAATGGTGATCGTTACCATGGCAGTGCTGGTCAGCTGGAAGCTGACGATCATCGCTCTTTTGCCGATGCCGGTGATGGCCGCGCTGACGATGCATTATGGCTCGTTGCTGCATAAACGTTTCGGCGTCGCCCAGGCGGCGTTCTCCGACCTGAACGATAAGGTGCAGGAGAATGTAGCCGGGGTGCGCGTCATTAAGGCATTCGGCGAGGAAAAAGCGCAGATCGGCATCTTTCGCCGTGCATCGAAAGACGTCGTCGATAAAAATATGGCAGTCGCCCGTGTCGATTCGCTGTTTGATCCGACAATTACGTTTATTGTCGCCGTCTGCTATTTTCTGGCACTGGCTTTTGGGTCGGTATTTGTGGTCGGCGGCTCGCTGACAATCGGTCGACTGACCAGTTTTACTCTGTATCTCGGCCGGCTCGTCTGGCCGATGCTGGCGTTCGGGTTCCTGTTTAATGTCTGTCTCTTATACACATCTGACGCTGCCGACGAATAGCCTTGTG